>CALMJO010000121.1 GCA_937864375.1 uncultured Spirochaetota bacterium | reverse complement strand
CTGAAAAGCTGCCCTAACACTACGAGCTCGGGCTGATTATTTTCAATCAATTTTTTAAGAAGGGGGAAGGCCTTCCTGTCGCGGGCGAAGACCGCATCGGCGAATTCATACATGCTGGCGTCGCGGCCGTCCTCGACGAGCGCGGCGATGTCCTGAACGCTCACGCTGCCGCCCGCGAACGAGGTGACGATGAGATCGATCGCCTCGTCGAGCCTTCGCGCATCTCGCCCGGTACGGGAGATGAGCAGTTCGGCCCCCCCGCGGTCAATGCGCACGCCCGCCGCGGAAAGCCTGGCGCCGAGGCGCCCGAGCATGTCCTTCTCGAAGGGAGGCCAGAAATGGTAGACATGCACGAGCTTCATGATCTCGCCGTCGAGCGATTTTGGAAGCCTGTTTTCGGGCGTAGTCATGATGAGGGTCACGCCTTCGGGACGCTCGGTGACGACCTCCGCCATGAGGGAGGCATTGCGGCCGCCCGCGGGAAGTGACTGTATGTTGAGCATCACGCACACTTTTTTCCGGGAAAACATCGACTGCTGGAGCGCGAAATCCGCCGCGGAAACGAATTCGTCCATCTCGATGTGAAAGCGCCCCGCGGCGGCGCGGTCGAATCCCTTCCCGAGCGCGCGCTCCGCGATGCGCGCGATCATCGCGTCCTTTCCGCCCTCCTCCTCGCCGATGAAGAGATAGTTTTCACGGAGCGTGCCCGCTGAAAGTTCCGATGCGAGCTGTTTTTCCGTGGGGTGCCGCGTCTTTTCCGCGCTCATCTCTTTCCCTTTTCCTCCCTGGTCATGAGCCCCGTGTACCAGCCGGTGACCGCCTGCTTCGCGACGCGTCGCGCCAGCTCCGTGAGCACGCGGTCCTGCACCGCCTGCTCGGTGGATACGGGGGGATTGATCTCCGAGTAGGTTTCGAATGCCTGGATGTCGCGGTCGTTGAAAATCTCCCGCTTCGAAACTAGCTCGACGAGCCTGACCGCGGCGAGAACGCGCATGCGTTTCTTCACCGCGAGGCCGGCGCCGTTGAACGCGAGCGCCTGGATCTGGTAGGAGGTGATTTTTCCCTCGAGAAGCAGGTCGGCCTGCTCTCCCCCGCCCACGACACCGAGCCTGCCGTCGGAGGCTATTTCATCGCGCACCCTGATGGAGACTCGCGCGGAGAGGGAATGCACCGTGGTAAGGTTTTCGAACTCGGGGACCTGAATCCGGTTCGCGGAGCGAGGGACGACGGGCTCGCCGCTCATGCGGCCCAGGACCTTTTCAACGGTGAGCTCTCCGCCCCGTTCCGTGGCGCAGGAGGAAAGAAGCGCGATGAGGGCGACGAGCGCGGCCATGCACGATCGCCTCGCCGCTCGTGCTCCGCGCGCCAAAAAAAACCCGGTTTTTTTTCCTAAAGTTTTTCGCACGATGTGCCGATCTTATCGTTGATCATTTTACATTGACTGTCTTCCCGATGATGCCGGAACGGCACCCTTCACAGAAGACTGACGATAGTAACGGCGGGATACAGCGTATCCCGTTTTTTTTGCCCGCCCCGGGACGGGCATCGCCTGCCGGTATTGTATGGAAAGAAGCGCCCCGCGTTCAAGAATAATTTAATCGGCCCCCCGTCCCCGAATGCGTCTTCGCGCGAAGGTTGCGACCGCACGCAGGAGGGCGGGCCAGAAAAATAAAAAGGATTTTACGGCAGTATTCGCAGGCTTTTTCGGGTTAATCTTTTTTCAGATGAATCTTGTGGTCTATCCAGTGCAACGCCGCCATTTTCAGGAAATCCTGGACATTGATATCCTGATCAATGCAGTAATGGGCGATCTTTTTATACGCATCTAGAGGAATGCGTATCGTCGTCTTTTTCATGGTGTCTTCATTTACTTTGCTCATGCCCGGAATTTTCAACATATATATATTGCTGTCAATTACATTTTTATAAAAATATTATTGACAGCATGCCGTCTATATGCTATATTGACTTATATGGCAATATATTGATCAGAATAGCTTTGGAGGCACGTCAATGAGCGCTGCCAGGGGTAAGGCGCAAACGAACAAGCAGGAAGGAGAAATGGGAAAGTGGGCGCGCTATTATGATTTCACAATGACATTGATAACCTTCGGGAAAGAAAAAAAGCTGCGTCAGGATACCATAAGAATGGCCCAGCTAAAGCCGGGAGATAGAGTGCTTGAAGTTGGTTGTGGTACCGGGACGTTAACATTGGCCGCTAAAGCGCACGTTGGATCGTCCGGTGAGGTGGCGGGTATCGATATTGCTCCCGAGATGATTGCGGTGTCCCGTCGTAAAGCTGCACGGAAAGGTGCGGATGTTACTTTTCTGGAAGGGAGCATCGCAAGTATTCCTTTCCCGGAAAATCGATTCGATTGCGTGATATGCAGCTTCATGATATTTCATATGCCTGAGGATGTAAGGAAGAAAGGAGTTTCCGAGATTCATCGAGTCCTGAAACCAGGCGGTCATTTGTTTATACTGGATGCAGTGGTACCAGAAAAAAAGCGAAAGCGTAGTTCCGGTACTATTTATGATGTCCGCTTATTAGCTCCTGTTTTGCAGCAGAACTTATTCACAGGGATAGAAATGCAAGAAACAATATTTGGTTTTTTGGGAACTCGGTATTGGTTTCTCCGGGGGAAAGCAGATAAAGCGGTCATCACGGATGGCGCTTAATAATTGTTACCGCTGGTTTCAATAAAGCAGTTAAAGGCAATTTTC
This sequence comes from uncultured Spirochaetota bacterium, assembly GCA_937864375.1. Classification (GTDB taxonomy): domain Bacteria; phylum Spirochaetota; class UBA4802; order UBA4802; family UBA5368; genus FW300-bin19. Next base: position 10,176 of record CALMJO010000121.1, on the reverse strand, counting down.
ATGGATGCTAATAAGGATCGGAACTAAACATACTATCCATTCACGGAGAACACTTCTGAGATGAAGAATAATGCTAAAAAGAATAATCATGAAGTACATGGACATGTTCACGGCGTAGTCAATGCTGAAATAGCATCGACGGACCAGGGAATATGGGCCATAAAATGGTCATTTATCGGGCTGTTCTTGACGGCATTCCTGCAAATAATCGTGGTTATATATTCCGGCAGTGTCGCACTTCTTGCCGATACGATTCATAATATAGGTGATGCCGCAACTGCGGTGCCGCTTCTAATAGCGTTCAAATTGCTCCGGAAAAAACCCACAAAGCGTTTCACGTATGGTTACGGGCGGGTCGAAGATCTCGCCGGGGTGTTTATTGTTTTAATTATCCTGATAAGCGCCATAATCGCAGGATACGAGTCCATTAACCGGTTGATGCATCCGGTTGCAATGACCAATCTGTGGGCCGTAATAGGAGCCTCGGTCATCGGTTGTCTGGGCAACGAAGCGGTAGCGGTATTAAGAATACGAACCGGCAAAAAAATGAATAGCGCCGCGCTCATCGCGGACGGATATCACGCACGCGTTGATGGTCTCACCAGTCTCGCCGTTTTATTGGGAGCAATCGGAACGTGGCTTGGCTACCCGCTTGCCGATCCAATAATCGGATTGATAATAACCGTAACCATTATGAAAATAGTGTATGATTCCGGGAAAGTGATTTTTATCCGGCTGATTGACGGTGTTGACCCTGAGATTATCGATGAGATCAGACATGCGGTCAGTCATGCACCTCAAGTGAAGGGCGTAAGCGAAGTCAGGGCGCGCTGGCTTGGTCATATGCTTGTTGCTGAATTGAATATTACCGTGGATTCAAGGCTGTCTGTGGAAAAAGGGCATGAAGTAGCGGCAACCGTAAGGCACGAATTGAGGCATCATATGAATTATCTCGAAAATGCCATAGTTCATGTTGATCCTGAAATTGCGTCAGGCGAGCAGTATCATGATAGTCATAGTTGATAGTATGCTCTGATACAAATATAATTATTCAAAGTTCGCATGTATTGCCAGGCTCTGCGGAACAGCGACCAGGTGTCACATTATTATGAATTTCTTGTAATCCCCCCGGGCGGGACAGGGCGTAACCGAGCGCGCCTCCCGCGGCAAGATGACCGAACGCGGACGCCACCTCAAATGACCCGGATGATTTCCTTGATGCGGTAAATCTGCTCAATGTAGGTGCGCGCGGGCCTGTCCCAGAAGTACACGGATCGTTCGGCGTTGACGCGCGCGCGGTAGACGGTCTCTTCGGAGGAGGTGCGCATGAAATCCGCGGCGCGGGCCATCGCGTCGTAGAAGGCCCCGGGGGTGAAGTCGGAAAATAGAAAGCCGTTCCCCTCGACGCGGTCTTCCTTGACCATTATGGGGAACACCGTATCGCGGAGTCCCCCGGTAGCGCGCGCCACCACGAGGCAGCCGGCTGCGAAGGCCTCGATCTGCGAGATGCCGCCCGGCTCGTTCATGGAGGGCATGCCGAAGATGTCGCAGGACAGGAGCGGGATGCTGATGTCCTGGAAGCCGAACGACACGTGAACCGAATCGCGGTAGACCTCGCTGAGCCGGTAAAGTCCGTGCGCTATCTCGTCACCCCTGCGGTCGCCCGACGAGACCGCGCCGCCTATGATGGCCTGGAAGCCCAGAGTCTCAAAAAGCCCGCGCGACGATTCCAGGAAGAGCTGGAAGCCCTTCTGCTCGGTGATGCGGTGTATCATGCAGAAGAGGATGCGGTCCGGGTCGACTGCGAGGCCCCGCTCGATCTGCAGCATGAGCTTGTGCCGCATCCTGTGGACCATGCCGCGCCGTTCGGGATCGGCTATGGAATCCAAGGCGCGCGCTCCCTTAAGTATCTCCGGGTAGCGGCGCTCGAGCGCGTCCCCGAGCGCACGATCCGCGCGGGCCGCTTCCAGGAGACGGGCCCTGCCCCGCTCGACGAAGCCCGATTTCACGAAGATGTTGGTGATACGCTCCTTGAAATCACGACCGATCGCGTTGCTGATCCCTATGACGTCGTGAAGGATATGCTCGAGCCCGTCGCACTGGTACTCTATCTGGACCGCGTAGCTCGGGCTCACGGTGATCGTGCGGTCGGCGAACCTGATTCCCGACGCCATGCAATTAATGCGGTCGCCGTGCACCGGGTCGGAAAATTCAGTCGCCCTCCATTCGGGAAGGTTGAAGAGGCTGAACAGGTCAAATCCGCGCTCCCAGCGGTGATAGGAATCAAAGTATTGCCATCCGCCGTTGTGGATGATGTGCAGGAAAGTGGTCCGGTGGAAATTCGGGTTCTCGCGGTAGACGTGGTCGCTGCGCACGATGCCGCTGAAGAGCCCCGCGTAGGCGTCATTCGTGAAGGTATAGAGTGGCCGGAGGCCAAAGGTGCAGATGACTTCGGCGCAGGCGCGCGCGAAGGCGATGCGCCGCCTGAGCTTTTCCTCGGAGGTGACCCCCCAGTAGAGCCCGTCGAAGAATTCGTGGTGGTCCAGCAGGAAGTAGACGATGCCGTCGACCACGCCGCGGTGCACTCCCACGCTGTGCTCGATCCCCATTATGCTGAACCTGACGTTCACCCCGGTGTAGGTCACGCCGTAGCGCTCGATCGCGCCGTTCATGCGCGCGACGGCCTTTTCGTCCCCGTTGCGGTAGTAGCCGGTGATGACGTAGACCTCCTCGCCCATTTTGACGAGCTCGCGCGGGAGCTCGTACACGACGTTTGCGAGGCCTCCGCTCTTGCTGAAGGGGTCGGCTTCGGCGGAAAGAAAAACGAGCGGGTCGCGTCGGTTGTGCTTTTCGAGCGACTCGCCGAGCGCGCGCAGGCTCCCGTCCTTGTGCTGCGCGAATCCCCTGATGAAGCCGTCGGCGCCGTCGGCGCTGAGGAAGCCGGAGCGCACCATGTGGAACAGGGCGCGCTTGATGCCGATCTCGAGCTCGTAGAAATTGCTCTCTCTCAAAAGCGGGACCAGGTGCTCCAGCACGAACCCGGCGAATTCGTTGAAGTCCGCGGCATGGACGCAGAGCTCGTTGAACGAAAAGTTGGCGCCGAACTGCGCGTCGCGCGAGATCGCGCACAGACGGAAGAAGGAGTCGCGGAGGAACTCGTCGTAGTATTCCTGGGGATCGGTGATTTCCCTGAGCTTGAGGAGCTTCACGCGGTCGGTGTAGGATACGATCGTGTTGATCCGCGCGCTCTTGAGCTCCCGTCCCGTGAAATAGGCGTAATGGCCGGTTACGGGCGAATAGATGATGTCCTCAACGCGGTAATAGGAGCTGTCGGGGATGGGGAGCGAGGGGTTGTCGAACTGGATGGACGCGTTCTGGTTCGAGTCCGCGAAGTTGAACGCGCCTATGCAGATCCCGGTGTCGGTGAACTTCGCGGAGGCGGCGATCATCGTGTTGTTGGCCCACACGAGGTAGCCCCGGCCGCGGTTCTCGCGGTGGAAGCCGTACCACTCGCGGTAGAAGCGGTCGAGGCTCCTGTGGGACGCGTACTCGAAGGAGTTCCAGTTGACGAAGATGTTGTCAAGGAAGACCTTCCAGCCCTCGCCCTCCGCGCTTCCCTCGTAGTCCATGATGATGTTGTTCATGAATGTGGTGATGCCCACGGCGGCGCGCAGCCCCCGGTGGCCAAAGGTGTTGAGCGCCCGGCGCTCGTCGTGGTTGCCCAGGATTCCCAGGAGCTCGGTGCCCGGCGGGAGGGCCGCCGGGAAATAGTTGTCGTAGATGTGGTAGATCTCGCGCACGTCGGTGCGCCCATGGATGATGTTTTCGCACACCTTGAACAGCGCCGAGTTGTAGGGGATGATCCCCACGCGCGTGAGGAAGCGCTCGTGGCCCCAATAGCATTCGGCTATGTTCAGGAAGAAGCTCTTCCCCTTTTCCCGGAGCTTCTTTTCTATGCGGAGCATGAGGTAGTAGTGCAGAGGGATCGCGATCACGTCGCGGCAGGCGCTGTCGTAGTAGCCCGTGGTGACGTAGTGACCGTCCTCGCGCTCGTTCACGATGATGCGCCCTTCGACCATCTCCTCGTCGCTGCGCGCGCGCTCGTACACGTACAGGTAGTTGTTGCGCTTCATGACGATGGGCACCGCATGCGCCGAATCGAACCTGATGCCGTCCACGTCGTACTTCTCGATGAGGGCGAGGATGGATTCGGCGAGCCATTCCCAGACCTGGAGCATGCGGTAGTTGAAGAGGCGCCCGTCGTTCCAGCTCCCGTAGCGCCCGTCGGTGGAGGCGCGCGCGACGAGGGTGCCCGACCCGTCGTAGCACTGCACCACGCATTCGTCCGGGAGCTCGGTCGCGCGACGGTTCAGGTGCGGGACCACGTCGACGATGATTTTAAGGCCGCGCGCGTGCGCCTCACGGACGAGCTCCATGAAGTCCTGTTCGCCGCCCAGGGAGGGCTCAATCTCGGTGAGGCTCATGGGCGAAAAGGGCGAGGGAGAGGTCGCCTCGGGCGCCCAGTCCTCGCGGTTTGATCCCCGGCGCTGTACGCCCAGGATATATATTGCCGTTATGCGATATCGATCGACCAGGTCATCCAGGTGCGCGGTGACGTCCGAAAAGCGGCCCAGCCGTATGACCTCGCCGTTCTCGTTGTAGAGGAGGCCGGTCCGCCCCTGCGGGTCCATCCAGTAGGCCTTGGTGTGTCCGTGGATGTCGGTGAATATCTCCAGGATGATCTCGCCGCGCACGTCGGGGATGACGTTCACGCGCCCGCTCGCGTCGGCGTGCGTGATCCAGTCGTGCTTCTTCCTGCCGCGGCGGCACACGAGGTAGTCGTAGTGCCCGTACTCCGGGAACGCCCAGGCGCCCACGTACCGGTTATAGCTCGGGTCGAAGGTGATCGCGCACTCCTGCCAGGAGGCGTCTCCGTCCAGGGAAATGCCGTCCACTGATGTGTTTTTGTAGATGCGCAGGTAGTATTCGGAATCGTCGCGGGGAAGGTCGAAGCTGAACCAGTGGATGGAGCCCGCGTTCACCGTGGCGAAGCGCGACGCCAGCGGCGCGTCGAACTCCTTGGGGGAGAAGATGCGCTCCAGCAGGATGTTCGCGCGGTCGCGCACCTCGTGGAGGTCGTGCCCGGCAGCGGCGACCAGGAGGCGCATGAGCTCGCGCAGGCCCGCGCGCTCTTTCCCGCGCTTGTAGGTGCGGGCGAACTTTTCGATCCCGTCCATCGCCTTGAGGCATTCCTCCTGGCGGAAGTTGAGCTCGTCGCCGGGGATGCGCGCGTTCAGGAGCTTCAGGAATTTCAGGCGGTCGCGCGCGGTGAACTTGCGGACGGCCTTTTCGACGGGCGCTTCCTCGTACTCGAGCTCGGCGCGGGTCGAGAGGCGTATGACCTCGTCCAGGAGCGCGAGAAGGGAGCGCGATACCTCGGGAGGGAACACCGTGATGTGCGAATACCCGGTGTCGATCGCGCGCTCTTCAATCGCGAGGAGCTTGAGGAAGGCGTCGTACAGCGCGCGCTCGCCGCGCTTGAGCTCGTAGCCCAGGGCGTCAAAGATATTGAGGCCAAGGTAGAGCGTGGGCACCTCGAGCCATTCGGGTCCCTGGCCCACGTGGGAGAGTACGGTCGTTTCGGGAGACACGTGCAGGAGCGTGGGCGAGCCGTGCCGCTCCTTCACGATGACGAAGCGGCGCGTGGGCAGGGATGCGTACCCGCCCTCGCCCAGCGCCCTGTGAATGAAGGTGAGCGCGTTCAGCAGCCGGCTGGAGAGGCGGATGTCCGAAAGCAGGCGGTTCTTCACGGTGCCGTCGTCCTGCGCGACGTCGTCGAATATGCGGTTGCGTATGCCCAGAAGCAGCTCACGGTAGATGGCGACCGGGTCGCCGGACTTGAGGCGCGTCACCAGGTCGGCGTCCGGGAAGAACGGGAAGCAGCGGTTCTCGCCGAAGGCCGCCTTGAGCTCCGACTTGACGACGCCGTCCGTGATGAGGTGCTCGTCCTGAATGCGGAATCGGCTAAGGCTCGAGAGGGTGGAGGTTCTGCTGTCCACGTGCGGTCTCCTGGCGCGAGTGTCGGTCCCCTGCGCCTTTCTTTTTAACACAGGGCACGCAAAAGTCAAACGCTATAAAAAAATAGTTTCATTAATCGCGGACCTTCCCTGTAATGAGCCCACCATGGAGCGCGATCCCGTTCGAAGCATCGAGTACCTTGAGATTGCGGAAGTCCCCGGCGCGGACTCGTTTACCGACGGGGAGCGGCAGGCGCTCGCGCTCATAAACAGGCGCGTCGCCGCGGGGGAATCGCTGGCGGCTATTGTCGATTTCGTGTTCGCGGAAACGAGATCGCTCATGCCCTGCGACCGGATAGGCGTCGCTTTCCTGCAGGAAGAGGGCAGGCGGCTCGTGCTCTACCACGTGGCAGCGTCGTACGCGCCTCTCTACCTCGAGAGCGGCTACGCCAGCGACGTGCGGGGAAGCTCGCTCGCGCGGATCTTTGGCTCGGGGATGCCGCGCATCATCAACGATCTCGAGGCGTACCTGAATGAAAATCCGTCGAGCGAGTCGACGGCCCTTCTCGTGAAGGAGGGTGTGCGCTCCAGCATGACCTGCCCGCTCATTGTGGACGGGCGCCTCGTGGGGCTGCTCTTCCGCTCTTCGCGCATGCCGCGTGCGTACTCCGCGCGCGAGGTGGCGCTCCACATGGCCATGGCCGAGCGCCTGGGGCAGGCCGTGGAGAAGGCGTACCGCATCGAGGAGCTCTCGAACGCATTCAATGCGTACATGGAGATGCTGGGCTTCGTTACCCATGAGCTCAAGAGCCCGCTCGCGTCGATCATACAGACGGGGCGGACGCTCACCGGCGGTTACTTTGGCGCCATGGAGGCGAAGCACGCGGAGGCGGTGGAGCGCATCATCCGCAGGGCGGAGTATCTGCTCGAGCTCACGGGGGAGTACCTTAACCTCTCGAAGTTCGAAAGCGGGAAGATGACGATGAGCGCCCGTCCCGTGGACTTTACGGCCGAGGTGCTCGATCCCGCGCTGGAGCTCGTGGGGCCGCAGATGGAAGCGAACCGCGTGCGCCTGGAGAGGGAAGTCCGCGCGGGCGCAGGAGTCGTTATGTGCGATCCTGACCTCATGCGCATCGTGATGGTGAACCTGCTTTCGAACGCGGTGAAGTACGGAAATGTGGGCGGGCTCGTAAGGCTTACTGTCCGGTTCAGCGGCGGCGCGCTCGCGGTCAGGGTGTACAACGAGGGACCGGGGTTCCCGGCGTCGCAGAAGAAGAACCTCTTCAAAAAGTTTTCCCGGCTCCAGACGGACGAGCTCATGGGCAGGAAGGGATCGGGAATAGGGCTCTATTTGAGCTGGAAGATAATCGGCGTACACGAGGGAAGGATCCGGGCGGACTCGGAGCCGGGGAAATGGGCCGAGTTCAGCTTCGAAATACCCGCGCGCGAGGACTGAGCGCGCCATTCAGCATTACGGAGAACACGCACCATGGAGCTTTTTCTGAAGAGCATCTTCCGCCGGAAGAACCTGGATATAATCTTCGCCGAAGCTGCGGCGAACGAGAAGGGGCTCAGGCGGGTGCTGGGTCCCTTCGACCTGGTACTGCTTGGGATAGGGGCGGTGATCGGCGCCGGGATCTTCACCACGGTTGGAACGGCCGCGGTAGGCGACACCATTCGCCCCGGGGCGGGGCCCGCGATCGTCATCTCCTTCGTGATCACCGCGATCGCGTGCGGGTTCGCCGCGCTCTGCTACGCGGAGCTTTCCTCCATGGTGCCCATATCCGGGTCGGCGTACACCTACGCGTACGCCACGCTGGGTGAGTTCATAGCCTGGATCATCGGGTGGGACCTCATCATCGAGTATGCCGTGGGCAACATCGCGGTGGCCATCTCCTGGTCGGGCTACTTCAGCGAGCTCATGAGGGGGCTGGGCGTCATGATACCGGACTGGCTCACCACCGACTACCGGAGCGCCTTTTCCGGCGAGACGCTCTACCGCGCGGCGTCCATGCTCGTGTCGGGAGAATCCATGGACGCGGTCGCCGGGATGAGCGCGTCGGCCGCCGCGCAGATCCAGGAGCTCGCGGGACGGGGCATGGCCTTCCCCGAGATCGTGCGCAACTTCGAACACGCGCACAACGCGATCGCGAACGCGCCGCACGTTGCGGGGCTGCCCATCATATTCAACCTTCCCGCGGTCGCGATCGTCACCTTCGTGACCGTGATCCTCGTCATAGGAATACGCGAATCGGCCCGCTTCAACGCGATCATGGTGCTCGTAAAGCTCCTCATCCTTGGATTCTTCGTTGCCGTTGGATTTTTCTACATAAAACCGGAAAACTGGGTCCCATTTGCGCCTAACGGTCTTGCGGGCATCCAGGCCGGGGCGGCGATCGTCTTCTTCGCCTACATAGGGTTCGACGCCGTCTCCACCGCCGCCGAGGAGACGAGGAACCCGTCCCGCAACCTGCCCATAGGAATAATAGGATCGCTCGTGGTATGCACCGTCATCTACATCGTGGTCGCACTGGTGTTCACGGGAATGGTGCCGCTGTCGGTCTTCACGCAGTCGAACAAGGCCGAGCCGCTCGCGATCGCGATGAGCTACAACGCGCTCAACTGGGCCGCGGGAATCGTCGCCTTCGGCTCCGTTATCGCGAACACGGCGGTGATCGTGGTGAACCAGATAGGCCAGACCCGCCTCTTCTATTCGATGGCGCGCGACAGGCTGCTGCCTCCCTCCTTCGCGGCGGTGCACGACCGCTTCCGCACGCCGCACGTGACGACGATCATGACCGGTGTCTTCGTGGCGTTCTTCGCGGCCTTCACGAGCATCGACGAGATGGTGGACCTCATCAACATAGGCACCCTGTTCGCCTTTATAATGGTCTGCATAGGCGTGCTCGTTTTACGAAAAACCGAGTACGCGCGCCCGCGCGGCTTCCGCGTGCCCCTGGCCCCGCTCATGTGCGGCCTGGGGATAGGCGCCTGCCTCTACCTCATCGCGGGACTGCCGGCCGTCACCTACCTGCGCTTCCTCATATGGCTCACGGCGGGAGGGATTATCTATTTTTCCTACGGATACCGCAAGAGCAGGCGGCGCAAAGAGGCGTAGGGGGCCGACGGGCGGACAGGCGGCAATGAATGCATTGCATCTAACAATGCATGGTATCCTGTCGGCGTGATGCATTGAATGATGAAAGGTCGCAACCGGTTCGCGCGACCCGTTCGCTGATAAACGGAAATCCCGTAGGGACGTCCCGGCGGGGCGTCCCTACGGGGTTTCCGTCCCATCGCCCAGGACGCGCCTGCAAAATAGCGCCTCCTCCCCGGAATCCGGACAATCCGCCAGGGGAATCACGCCGTACTCCCCGCATAGCTCCATAAAAGCGCATCGGGCACAGGGTTTTCGATCGCACGCTACTGCGCGCGCATACTCCGGCGAGGAAAGCGCGCCTTCCAGGCCCCTCCCGTCAAACGCGACGAAAGAAACATTCGTGGAATGTGCAACGGTAATGTTCCCGTCCGCGAGCACCGTGATCCTGCCGGGCCGCGCGCGCGGGAGCGCGCGCGGAATCCAGGGCATGCCCATCGCCCGGGACGCGGCCGAGGCGAGCGGGGCATCGAGCACCGCGGTCGTCCAGCCGTACAGGTTCAGCAATGCGGCTGACCGCACCATGGCTATGAATTCATCCGTGTTCAGCGTGGAATTATCCGCCGTCATCGTAGAGACGCGATTAATCGCGTCTCTACGACGACGGCGGGGCGCGCCGTGAATGGGTATCAGCGTCAGGTGATCGATGCCGGGGAATCCCCGGAACAGGTGGTCGGCGAGGCGCGGAATCTCGTTGACGTTCGCTGAATCCACGCAGGTGAACACGCAGCATTTCATTCCCGCGTCAAGCAGGCGCGCGAGTCCACAGGACGCCGCCGCGAAGGAGCCGGCGCCCCTGTGGGCGTCATGAAGCGCTTCCGGCCAGTCGATGCTCACGGAAAAGGAGAGGCCCTCCCGGTGCGCGCGAAACGGCTCGATCGCGGCGTCATGCGCGAGGGTTCCGTTCGTGTTGATGAAGACCTCGTTGAACCCGAGGGAGCGCGCAAAGTCGACGAGCGCGTGCAGCGGACCCCAGAGGAACGGCTCTCCGCCGGTGAGATG
>CALMJO010000120.1 GCA_937864375.1 uncultured Spirochaetota bacterium | reverse complement strand
TCTTTGTTCATTAATACTATCCGGAGACGGCCCGGCACTGGAAAAAACGCGCATCGGATGATACCATGCCCCTGTTAAAGACAGCCGCAATGACCAGGACCAGACAGGTATTTTACTACGAGTACCCGTCGGCCGACGATTCCGCCCTCCCCGTGGGGATACCGCGCGCCGTGATCGACCGCGCCCGCGAGGCCGGGACGCGCATCGCCCTGGTGATCGCCTCCGCGCCGGTGAGCGCGGACCGCTACCGGGCGCTCGCCGCCCTGCTCAGGCAGGAGGGACTGGAGGTCCGATCGAACTACGTGGAGTCGCTCAGCATTGGCGCCTTCACCGCCATGCGCAATGCCGCCGACGACCTGCTCGACGCGCTCATGGACGGAAGCGCACTCGTCATCGCGTGGGGAAGGAGCCTGGCGCCCACCGTGGTCGCCGGCGCCTACGTGACGGCCGGTCTCGACCCCGCGCAGGCGATCGAGAAGGCCTCGCTGCTGCGGAACGGGCGCCTGGCCCCCGAACAGGAGGCCGGTTTCGTCTACCATTTCAACGATTACCTGAACCTCGAGGGAGCCGTCGGGCACTGCGGGGAGGGGGCCGAATCGCCTTCCTGCTTTGTCCTGGAAATCCTTTCCCCGGCCACGCGCGGTGAGGAGCGGCTCGCCCCCATAATGGACGCCGTGCCCGCCTCCCGTAAAAGGGACGCCGCGCCCCCTCCCGCGAAGCCCGCCGGCGAGGCTCTGACCCCTGTTGAGACGCCGGTCACGGAAGGGGCTCTGACCCCCGGGGCCGTCCCGGGCAAGGCAGAGGCTCTGACCCCTGGAACCGGGACCACCGCGGCACCCGCCCCGGACGAGGCTCTGACCCCCGGGGCTGCTTCAGCCGGTTCCGAGGCTCTGACCCCTGACGAAGCCCCCGCGCCCGGCACGCAGGCAGTCCCGGCACAGCCGTCGGCCCCCGAAACTCCACCGGCCATACATGACGCTATAATAGAAGAGATCCCCGGCCAGAAGGCCGAGCCGGCGAAAAGGCGGCGCAAACCGCGGCCCGCGCCGCGCAAGGCGGTGCGCGCCGTCACGATCCCCACCAATCCCGACCACCAGGCGCCCTTTTACCGCTCGCTCCAGTTCAAGCTCATCTCGATCATCTCGATCATCATCGCGGCCTCGCTGTCGGGCATGATCTTCGTCGCGACCTATTTCTTCAGCCGGGACAGCCGCATACAGGTGGACGAGAACAGCATCAAGCTCGCCGAGGTCATCTCGCTCAAGGTGTCCTCGGACTTTGAATCGATTATCAAGCGCATCCGGATCGCCGATGTCGCCGCGGCGCGCCCGGGGCAGGAGGCCGATTCGCCCCTGCGCGGCGACCAGGACGTGCTCGTGGCCGCGACCGCGCGCCGTTCGCAGGACGGTGAGGGCGTGAGGCTCGAAAAGCTCCTTCCCAACGACGAGCTCATGACCAGGCTCCAGGTCACGCGCCAGGCCATCGAGGCGGCGACCGCGATGAACGGGAAGATCCTCGCGCGCGCCTTCGCGGGCGAGCTCATCATACATAACGTCTCCCAGTCGCTCTCGTCCCCGGTCATCGCGCTCGCCATGCCCGAGGAGCGCGATGCTGGAGGGCGCGTCGCGTCCATCCTGGTGTGCTTCGTGTCGCTGGCCAACATCCAGAAGGCGTTCGAAACCAGGGGCGGCGTCATCCTCGCCTTCATGGTGAACGACCAGGGAGACATCATCGCGCACCCGGACGTCAACATCGTCGTCTCCGGGGGCAACTACATCGATCTCCCCATCGTGAAGATGATGATGACCGGCAACTCCCTGAGCGGCAAGACCCGTTACGCGGACGCGAACGGCGTGTTCAACATCGGGAGCTTCCAGAAGACGGGGATAGGCGGGTGCGGCGTGATCACCACCGTGGAGGAGCAGCGCGCGCTCGAGGGCGTCTACGACATCCAGCGCAGGAACATCTACCTCATGATCATCGTGCTCACCGTGGGCGTGATGATCATCTTCTACTTTGGCCGCTCCATCACCGATCCCGTCGTGCGCCTGGTGGAGGCGACCAAGCTTATCCGCGACGGCGTGTACCAGATGGACATCGTGCCCACGACGCGCGACGAGATTGGAGAGCTCACGAGCTCCTTCATCGAGATGGGCAAGGGCCTGGAGGAGCGCGAGAAGATCAAGAGCGCGTTCGGGAAGTTCGTCAACAAGGAGATCGCCGAGGCGGCCATGCGCGGCGACCTGGCGCTCGGGGGCGAGCGCAAGGAGGTGGCGGTGCTCTTCAGCGACATCCGGAAGTTCACCGCGATCTCCGAGTCCCTGGAGCCGGAGGAGGTCGTGGAATTTCTGAACGAATACCTCTCGCGGATGGTGGGCTGCGTGAACGGGACGCACGGGGTCGTGGACAAGTTCATCGGCGACGCCATCATGGCGATCTGGGGCACGCCCGTCTCCCACGGCAACGACACCGAGAACGCGGTCAACTGCGCGCTCATGATGCGCCGCGAGCTCATAGACTACAACCGCGGCAGGGGGACCAACCGCAAGCCGCTCCTTTCCATCGGCCTGGGAATCAATACGGGGCCGGTGCTCGCGGGGCAGATCGGATCGCAGGACCGCATGGAGTACACGGTGATAGGCGACACCGTGAACCTGGCCTCGCGCGTGGAGTCGCTCAACAAGCCGTTCGGCACCGACATCCTCATCTCGCAGGACGCCTACGACGCCGTGAAGGACATCTTCGCGGTCGAACGGATGCAGAAGATCCGCGTCAAGGGGAAGGAGGAGCCGCAGCAGATATTCGCTGTCCTGGGCCGCCTGGACGACCCGGCGCGGCCGCAGTCGGTCGCCCGGATCAGGGAAATGCTCGCGATAGAGCCCGACGTCCCAAGGCACGGCCGGGACGCCGACGGGGGCGAAGTGAAGTATGAAATTCTTGAGTAGCGCATTCCTGGTCCCCGCGGTGGGGCTCACCGTAATCGCGACCTTCTCTACGCTCTTCTACGTGGACCTCACCCGCACGGTCTCGCTCACGGGCCAGGAGGAGGTGGGGACCATCTCGTTCAAGCAGCGCGTCGCGCAGCGCAAGTACGCCTCCCGCGTCGTGTGGGAGGAGGTGCAGCAGCAGAGCCCCGTGTACAACTACGACACCATCCGCACCGCCGACCTCTCCGAGGCCGTGGTGCGCCTCAAGGACGGCACCGAGATCGCGCTCGCCGAAAACAGCATGATCATGATCGCCCTCGCAAAGGACGACATCAAGGTCGACTTCAACCAGGGCTCCATCAAGGCCTCGCGCGGCGAGGGCCTGGGCAAGCTCAACATCAAGAGCGCCGATTCCTCGGTCGTGCTCGACGACGGGGACGTGAACCTCTCGAAGGGGCAGGGCAAGGACCTGAGCGTGGTGCTTAATAAGGGGAGCGCGCTCCTGGCCACCGGGGGGAAAGAAAGCGTAATCGGCGAAAACCAGCGCGTCGTCGCCACCGATGAGGGCGTGCAGGTCTACAACCTGAGCCTGCGCCTCATCGCCCCCGCGCGGCAGAAATATATCTTCGCCGCCGCCGACTTCCAGAACGTGGCCTTCTCCTGGGCGGCCGTGCCGCAGGGCTTCGACACCTACCTGGAGATCGCGCGCGACGACTCGTTCGCCGTGCCGGTCGTGTCGCAGCCGGTCTACCAGAACGCGGCGGCGCTCCCGCTCAACCCCGGCGCCTACTACTGGCGCGTGCGCGCGGTGCACCGCGCAACCAGGAAGATGGAGTTCAGCGAATCGCGCCGCCTCTCGATCGTCAGGAACGACCCGCTCTTCGTGATCTCGCCCCAGGAAGGGGCGCGCTTCGCCTTCGTGACCGTCCCGCCGCTGGTGAGCTTCAAGTGGACGAAGGGCGAGAACGATTCCGGCTACCGCCTGGTCCTGGGGACCGACCCGGCGCTCGCCGACCCGCTCAGGACGATCAAGCTGGACGAGCCGGGGATAGCCGTGGACAAGCTCCCGGCCGGGACCTACTACTGGCGCGTAACGCGCAGGATCGACGCCGGGGGAGAGGGCTTCACCGACGAGAGCGCCGTCCGGCAGTTCGTCGTGGAGCGCTCCGAAAAGATGCCCGCCGTGGAGCTCGTCTACCCGCCCGACGGCATGACCGTGAACAAGCTCGCGCTCGACCAGGAGCCGGTGACCTTCACCTGGCGAAAGTCGGGAGAGATCCCGGAATACCAGGTGGTCGTCGCCGAGGACCAGCAGTTCAGCGACGTGGTCTTCACCGGATCGAGCAGGACCAATTTCCTCAAGATGCCCCGGGCGCTCCGTAAGGGCGCGTATTTCTGGCGCGTCGCCGGCATCTCCGGGGTGGACTCGGTGACGGCCCCCTCCCAGCCCAGGGCGCTCCAGGTGTTCGAATCCAACGTGATCGAGCTCGTGAGCCCCGCGGTCAACCAGAGGATACCGCCGCGCGAGAAGGAGAACTTCGCCTCGGCGACCTTCATCTGGAAGAAGACCGACGTCCGGGGACGCTTCGCCCTGGAGATCGCGCGCGACGACGACTTCGCGCAGAGGTACCGCGAGGCAATGGTGGACGGCTTCGCCGCCTCCTTCACGGACCTGGAGCCGGGCAACTATTACTGGCGCGTGAGGCTCGTGGACGAGGGGGGCCGCGAGCTCATGAAGAGCGCCTCGCCCGCGATCAAGGTGCTGGCCCACCTCACGGTGCCGGTGGGGACGGCCCCCGGAACCGACGCGACCGTGGATATGAGCGATTCGGACACCCTCGAATTCAAGTGGCAGCCCGTGGAGGGCGCGACCCTGTACCGGGTCTCCCTTTACCAGAAGAAGGCGGGCGTGCTCGCGAACATCTACGAAAAGGAGCTCTATGCCGTCGCGACCAGCTTCACGGAGCTCGAAAAGCTCGACGTGGGCGAGTTCTACTGGACGCTCCAGGCCTTTGACGCCCCCGGCGGGATGCAGAATATTTTGCGCAGGAGCGTGGTTTCGGGGTATAACTTCAAGATATCGCTTTCGAAGATGGAAACGATGCCAAAAATTGAGGTGCCCAAGACGCTGTATACGGAATAAACGCTCCACGGAAAGGGAGATAAGGGGATTGAAGAGATTGAGGAGATAAAGGAAAAGGGATTGGGTGGCTCGATGATAATAAACCAGCTTCTCGGCCCGGAGCCCAACCGATCTTTGCCTTTATCTCTTAAATCGCCGTTGTCGTTATCTCATCATCTCCCTTGAAAGGCGTCCCGGGATGAAGGCTTCGTTTGATATTGAGTAAACTCGCAAATGTTATTATATTATTGATATGGGTCCGATGTTAAGAACCGCACGATACCTCGTCCCGCTCATGATCGCCTTTGCCCTCATGATGGCCCCCGGTGCGTACCCGGAGAGCGCCTCCGACGTCAACCGGAAGGCCGACGAGCTCGTCGCGAAGAAGGACTTCGCGGGCGCGTACGCCCTGCTGAGCGGAGTTTTGGAGAGGGACCCGGAAAACAAGGCGGTGAAGGAGAAGCTCGACAGCCTCTACAAGGAAAAATACATCAGCGACCAGGAGTACCAGACGGCGCTCAGGAACAGGAAATTCACCACGAAGGGCAACGCGCCCAGGCTGCTCAAGCTGGAATGGAACGGCGTGCCGGGAGCGAAGAAATACTCGGTGCAGATCCAGGACCAGGCCGGGAAGTCGCTCTTCGACGACACCGTGAGTGGAAGCCTGATCGAGCGCGAGTTCGCCCCCGGGCAGTACCGCATGCGCATCGGGCCCATCAACAAGTTCAACAAGCTCGTCGGCTGGTCCGACTGGCAGGACCTGAGCGTCGTGAAGGGAAAGGCGCCGGTGTACGGGTTTTGGGCGAACCTGCACGTCGCCGTCGCCGCGGGCATGCCCTATTACCAGGTAACGGGAGCGTTCAAGCCCTACCTGGGGAACAGCTTCTCCGGCGTGAACCTCATGACGCGCTTCGAGGGCGGGAAGAGCATATGGAAATACACGGGCATCGAGCTCGAGGGCGCGTACGTGAGCATGAAGTACGCCGATGCGAGCAAAAAGGTTCCGGACCAGGGGACGCTCATGATGGGCGGGGGCGCGCTCTTCGTCCGCACGGACTTCGATTTCCCGGTCAACCTCATCGCGCGCGCGGGCGGCGGCGGGTGCTCGTCCACGTACCAGTACACCACGCTCACGAACAAGACGAACAAGCTCACCTCCACGGACCCCTACATCCGCGTGGGAGCCTCAATTGAGTACGTGTTCTACCGGCCGTTCTTCTGCGAAATGGGAGTTGACCGTCTTTCGGTGATGTACAAGGACTCCTCCCTGGATTCGATGCGGTATTACTTCATGATGGGAATGCGCGTCCGGTAGGGGCTGAGCGCGGTCAACCCTGGGGCGCGGTCAGCCCGAAAAGATTATGCACATGTGTAAGAGTGGGAGAGGTGGAGATTGAAGAGATAGGGGGGATGAAGGATAAGATAAGTAGTGTCCTGTCTCCCATGAAGGACGCTGTCTGAAATAAGCAAATATTGTACGCAGGTAAAAGGCGCAGGAGCCCGGCGCAATCAATCATTTCGGTCGCGGGGAGAAATCCTGAAACATGCATGGCATAAAGATTTCTCACGCGGAAAGGCCGGGTTCGATATGACAATTCGTGAAACTAAAAAGCCTCCCGCGGAAGGGAGGCTTTATTCATTGACGATCAGTGCCGGGTCTACGGCCAGAGATCGTACTTGTTCCTCAAGTATTCCTGAACGCGCTGGAGGGCCGGCTCGCCGATGTCGTTGTTGTAAACAATGATCTCCGCTATGTAGCCGTCCAGGTACTGGTCACTCGCATACGTGCGCGCGCCGATGCGCACCTCGTTCGAGGCAAAGCTAAAGGCATTTGTTTCGAATGCGGCATCGGCCGGATCGGCTGCGAATGCCGTGAATGTCGCGTGATTGAAATAGAGGCTTGTCATCCCGGTTCCCGTCCCCCAGAATCTCTGGGCCGCGAAGCTCCAGGTGGAGGCGGTTATTGTCGATCCGGAGTCCACGAAAACGTTTGGCCCGTTTCTGCGGTCCGCTCTATAGAATCCGCTGTTGATCATCCCGGGCCGGATATGGGTATTTGTAGTATCCCCGATGCAGTAAAGGCTCTGCGTCAATACGGTGTTTTCAGTCCTGAACACGATGATGAACGTATAGTCCTTGTCGTCACCGTTAAACAGATCGGAGAAGCCTGTTTTCGAGAACATGCTTCTGGCCCCGTCGAAATGGAGCGCCGGCTTTCCGTTGATCACATTGGTCCGGAATAACGGCCGTTCCGACGGAGTGATCAACTGCTCGGCAAAATTCCCGTTTAAGGACGCATCAGGCCATGTTACTACGGCATCCCCATCCGCCGTCCCGGTGATGAATCCCGCATTGAGCCACTGGATGAGTCCTCCGATCTGGTTGGGCAGGAATAGTGATATCACCGGCGCGGTCGCGGTGTATCCGTCCGCGTCCGTGACGCGCACTGTGTCGACCTCGTATGCCGCGGCCGCGTAATCCGGTGCGGTGTAGATGCCGGTGGAGAAGTCAACAGTACCGTCCACCGGGCCTGTCGGAACGATGGAGTAGGTATACGTACCGGGACCCGAACCCGCAAAGCCCTGGAAGTTTGTGGTTCCGTTATAGTAATTGATCATGGCCGCCGGCGACAGCCCCACCTTAAGCCCCCTCGAATCGAGGTAGCGTTTCTGTATCTCGGAATCGGAGAGCGCCCTGCCGTACAGCGCGACATCGTCGATATCGCCCAGGAAGTAATCGATCACCGTGGGGGTGTTGTTGACGATCATGGCCCCTATCATCAGGCTGCTGTAGACGGCTGCGGGGACGGTTACGCCGCCCGTGGTTATTTTCAGGTCCCCGTTCACGTAGACCCGTACCTCGTTGCCCGATTTCGTGACGGTCACGTGGTACCAGTTGTTCGCTCCCGGCACCACGACGACGCCGCTGTCGATCCAGCTCCCGCCAATCCAGCTGCCTATCGTGTGGGTCCCGGACGAGTTGATGCCGATGTAGGCGATATCGTTCACGCCCGCGCCGTCCGTCTGGCTGAATGCCACGCGTGCTATGGGGGCGACGGTCGCGAACGCGGTCTCGTCGGTTACGCGCAGCCAGGCCTCCACGGTGAAATCGGTTGCGGACGGGTCGAACGCGGGCACGTTGTCAATCACGAGGGAGCTCGATCCGTCAAAGTGCCCCGCCGTGCTTGTGGGATCGACCTGAATCGCGCCTGGAGGCGTCGTGATGGTTCCAATTTCCGTCCCGTCCGCATGCTGGGTGGTTTTATCCGCAGGCACCGAGCCGTTCTCGAGCGGCCAGTAACCTAGAAGCATGGAGACGTTCCCCACCGACTCAGAATACGGTATTACAGTTACAGTCGTCGAGTCGGTGTGACCGGCCGCGTCGGTAACATTAATGGTAACGGTTTCCGGGAACGCCGTCGATGCGTTCTTGTAGAAACCTGTAGCGGAATTGATCGTGCCGGACCCGGCCATTGAATAGGTATACGGCGCCGTTCCGCCGGTCGTCTTGAAGACCTGCTCGCTGTTCTGTGCCATTTTAATATCGCGCGGGTAAAGGATGAGGTGCGTTCCCTGCGTGGCTTTGAAATAGGTGGCTATGTCGGACGCGGAGAGGGCGCGCGTGTAGGTGATGACCTCGTCGATCGAGCCGTTGAAAAGCCGCGTGACGGCCGGGTTAGAGTCTATCATGCCGCCGATTGCCATGTTGCCCGTGGTTGTGCCCAGGTTCATTGTCGCAGTTTTGGTGAGTATACCATCCACATAAAAGGAAGCGGTGGTGCCCGACTTGACAAGCGCCGCGTGATGCCACGTGTTTGCGGCCGCGTACACGCCGCTGTCAATCCAAATCCGGCTCAGGGCAACCGTGTCATAATACCAGCAGCCTATTGTGTCGGTCGAATCGGTGCGGATCGCTATGTATGCAGTTTCCCGGCCCAACGCGGGGTCTGCCTGGCTGAACGCGACAAATGGTTCTATCCAATCGATCGTTGCCGGATTGATCCAGGCCATGATGGTAAAATCGGTTGAGGTGGGATTGAACAGGCGCCCCGTGTTGTCAATAGTGATATAATCAGTCATTCCATCGAATGCGATGGCCTGGTTGGCCGCATCCTGTGTGCTCGCGATGGGAGTCGTGCCCGCTGCAGTTAATGGCGGCATGGAAATGGTATTAGTTGCGTAATGCCCGGTTTCATCAACGGCGCTTACAGTCGATTCAAGCCGCCAGAAGCCCTCCAGGCCAAGACTGGAGGATATAATCGTGCTGTACCAGACCACGTTGATCGTCGCATCGGCCGTTCTCCCCTGGCTGTCCGTGGCGCGCACGGTCACTGTTTCAGGGGCCGTCGATGTGTTTTCATACTTCCCGGTTGCAGAAATAGTCCCAGCCCCTGCGGTCACGGTATAGGTATAGGGAGCAATCCCGCCCGCAACGGTAAACGCCTGATCCCCGCGAATCGCCATAGTGAGGGTGTCCGGGCTCAGAATGAGGGTCTTGCCCAGGGTCTTCAATACGTAATCGCTTACTTCCGCCGCAGTGAGAGCGCTCGTGAAGAGCATTACTTCGTCAATCGAGCCGTTGAAATAGTTGGAATAGGTAGGTCCACTAGCGACCTGTGCCCCGATCGCCAGGTCGGTTCCCGGCGATGCATTGAAGCTTGCGGTCGTGCTCTGCCCTTTAAGTATCCCGTCCACGTACAGGCTGACCGTGGTGCCGGATTTAACGAGCGCCGCGTGGTACCACTGTCCCGGGGTGGCATATACGCCGCTGTCGATCCATTCGAGGCCTGCCGTAACCGTATCGTAGTACAGGCATCCGATCGTGTCGGTCGAGTCGGAGCGTACCGCGATGTATGCCGTATCATTACCCGGGGTGGTAGAGTCCGCCTGGCTGACGGCAACCATTGGTGGCGCGCCCAGGCTCGCCGTCTTGATCCATGCCATGACGGTATAATCGCCCGCGGGATCGAATCCCGGCGTATTGGTTATCGTGACGTAGCCGCCGCCCGAAAAATCCGCGGCCGTGTTGGTTGGGTCCTGAACGACGCTTATTGGCTGGTCGACGGCAGCCGAGATGGGAATTGATATCGTGTTTGTTGTATAATTTCCTGTTTCGTCGATGTCCCAGTTGGGATCGGTCATCCTCCACATGCCTGCAAGGCCGGGAAGGCCAAGCAGGTAGTTATCATACGATCCCACGGTGACCGTAGCCGAATCCGAATTCCCCGCGGAATCCTTGACCCGGATGACCACGGATCCCGTCTTCCCCGTGGAGTTTACGTACAGGCCGTTGGCCGTTATGGTTCCATCGGCGGCATCGACCATATAGGTGTAGGACTTGGTCCCCCCCGTCGTGGTAAAAAGCTGGGTCCCGCCCTGGTCTATTGAAGCGTTACGCGGGGAGATTTTTATTCCCAGGTTGACGGTGCTGATCGGGTCACCCGACTGGCTGCATGCGGAAAGGAAAAACATGGTCAAGGCGACCAGTACTATTCTTATATCCCTAAAATTACCCACCGTGCTCCCCGCGTTCCTTCCGCCGTCAACTTCAGGAAATGATTTGCTATTAATCTACTATTAAAAACAGGAAAGGGGTAATAAAAAATTCCCCCTGGAAGCCTGGTCCGGGGGGTGGGGAGGGGGCTCTGACCCCTGCCGGCAAGTTTCAACTTACTGTATCTTCTTGTGAACTTCTTCCATGATCCCGGCCGGCGTGAGACCGCTTGCATCCCAGGTCTTTCCCTAATAACGAGATGGCCCGGAGAATTAAAGACGCCAAAAAGCCTCCTCGCGTGAATCCTCACCCGTTATCCCGGTAATGCGCCGCATACCTGTCGAGCACCGCCCTGATCATGGCCTGGTAGGGGATGCCGCTCACCTTTGCCCTGGACTTGAAGAAATCGACGCTGTCGGCGCTCAGCAGGATGGTGACCTTGACGGAATCCTCCTTTTTCACCAGCTTGTCGGGTGCGGGGAGGAAATCCTCGATGATCTCCGCAACCTTAATTGCCTCCGAGATTTTTTGGGGCGCCTTTCTATAATCCGTTTTCTTCTTCATAGCGGTTCTTCCCCTCCCTCCAGTATCCCGCGCCTATGATCCTGATTTTACCGGCGCGCATGGTGAATCGTACCGTTAGTATCCTTCCATCCACATCGCCGAAGCAGAAATAACGCTTCTCCACGCCGGTGCTGTGCTTTACATCAAGTGCGACCACCCTGCGAGTGTCGATTGTGCATCCTGGGCCTGGAAGAATGAAATGCCGTGTTTGGCTTCGTTTTCTGCGTTTTTCCGATCGTCCCATCAAACTCCATGTGAGAAATATACATGTTTATATATGTATGTCAATACTTATTTTATTAAGCCGGCATGCAGGATTGAAGGTAAAGGAATTGCGCTGTGGACAGCGGGGAGTGGGCTCTGACCCCTGTGGGGAAGATTGCCCGTACCAGTGGGAGGCTCTGACCCCTCACTTACGGATAACACCAACCGGGAGAGGCTCTGACCCCTCCCGGGAAGCCACGCCTTACTGCATCTTCTTGTGAAACTCCTCCATGATCCCGGCCGCCTTGGCCCGCTGCTCGGGGGTGAGGATGCCGTGAAACTCGATCAGCTTGTCGATGATGAAGGGCCGCATGGTCTTCATGTGATCCTCGCGCCCGGCAAAGAGCTTTTCGACGTCCGCGCGGTTCACGGTGTCCTGCTTCCAGAGGGCGAGCGCCTGCTCGTGCATACCCTTGGACTTCCCGCGCTCCTCCTTGAACTTCGCGACGACCTCGTCCTTGATCTTTTCGAGCTTCGCCTTCTGCTCGTCGTTCAGGTCGAGCTTGGAGGCGATGTGCTTCACCGCGTACTCGGCGCGCTGTTCGGGGGAGTGATGCCCCCACGGTCCGTGCTTGCATCCCTGCAGTGCGAATCCCAGGGCGGCAACCGAAAGAACCCCGGCGGCGATAATGAGCGTTTTCTTCATGACCAGTCTCCTTGAATGGTGAATGATAGTGACTTCTGATGCATGGAATATCGACCGCGCATGTGTACCCGTTATTTCAGGAATGTAACAGAGTGTAACGGGGAGCGTTTTTTCCCAAAATTTTCCATGAAGTCATCAGGAATTAACGGCGCCATCTGCAAGACAGGGCCTGGAATCGCAGGCGCCTTTCAAAGGGGATGAAGTGATGAAGGCGAACGGCGATGGATGAGATAAAGGATATGTTTCAACTGAAGTCCATAACAATACTTTTATCTCCCCATCTCTACCATCTCCCCAATCTCCCTTTCCGTGGCGCGGATGATTCGGTGCTTAATGAGTCCATGGCCATTCTCGGCAATTCCACTCCTCATCCTGACATCTCTCACCAGGGGCGCTCGTGGATGAAAGCTCTTGACAGGGACCGTATTTTGTGCATCCATACCTGACACTGCTTTCTACACCCAACGAGCGAGGGACCCGCGATGACCGACTTCCTCCTTTTTGTGGCATTCATCCTGATTATCCTCCTGTGGGCGCGCCTGCGCAGGCTCGAACGGCGCATCAGCTGGCTCGAGGACGAGCGCGTTCCCGCGCCCTCCGCGGTGACCGCGCGCCCGCGCGCCGCGGAGCCGGCGCCGGAAGCCGTGCGCGCACCCGTCAGCGAGACGGCCGCGCGCCCCGCACGTCAAGAGGAGCCGTTGGTCGAAACTGCATCCCGGGCCGTCCCGCCGCAGGTCCCGGACTTCTTCCCGCCGCGCGGCGAATTCGTTAGGAAATTCGAAAAGCAGTTCGCGGAGAACTGGACGGGCATCGTGGGCGCCGTCGTGCTCGTCATGGG
>CALMJO010000119.1 GCA_937864375.1 uncultured Spirochaetota bacterium | reverse complement strand
ACCTCCGTAGTGGACTTTCACCACCTAGCGTGCGCCCGTGCCGGGCGCACAAAAAAGCGCCGCGGGCTTTCGCCCGCGGCTCCCGGTGATTCAATAACGCATAAGGCTTTTCCGGACGGCGCCTGACGTGACGCTTCGCGTCCCTATTCCGCCGGCGCTCCCGTGAAGGCGTTCGCCCCGGCCTTGATGACGGAGGTGTCGCCAAAGGTCAGGGTCTCTATGCGCCCGAAGTACTTGGGGAACTCCATTCCCAGGTAGAACTGCGACGAGAGGACGCGCCCGTTGTAGAAGGCGGCCTCGTCGTTGTCCTCGAGGAACTTTTCGCGGTCCGGCCCCTTTTTGTCGCCCACAAGCGCCTTCATCCTGGGCATGGAAACCGCGAGGCTCTCGATGTGAAGCCACGCAAGCGCCAGCATGAACATCGCCTGCTGCAGGGGGGTCGCGTTCATGAACAGGTGAAGGAACTTGCCCTCGCCCATCTGCTTTTTCATCATCTCGATCACCTCGTCCAGCCTCTTGATGCCGCGATCGAGAAGGTCCAGGTACCTGTCCTCGACCACGCCCTTCGCCTTCGCGAGCGTCGCCGCCATGCGCTTCTTGAGCACCGAGTAGTTGTACTGCTCGGGGTTCATGAGGATCTTGCGCATGGTGAGGTCCATGGACTGGATGCCGTTCGTGCCCTCGTACACCGCGGTGATCTTGGAATCGCGCATGAACTGCTCCACGGGATAGTCGGCGCAGTAGCCGTAGCCGCCGTAGACCTGTATGGCCTCGGAGGAGACGAGTACGGACATGTCGGTGTTGCCGGCCTTCGCGATGGGGATGAGGATTTCAGCCAGGCCCATGCATTCCTTTTTCATGTCGGCATCGCCCACCTCGTGCATGTTGATCGTGTGTCCCAGGTAATAAACGAGCATGCGCATCCCCTCCACGTAGGACTTCATGTAGAGGAGCATCCTCTTGACGTCCGGGTGCTGGATGATGGCGACCTTGGGCGCCTCGGGATTGAGCATCTGGGTGACGTGCACGCCCTGCGTGCGGTTCTTCGCGTAGGTGACGGCGTGCATGTACGCCGTGGAGGACACGGAGAGCCCCTGCATCGCGACGCCCAGGCGCGCCTCGTTCATCATCTGGAACATGATCTTCATCCCCTGGCGCTCCTGGCCCAGCAGGTAGCCCACGCAGCTCCCGTTGTCGCCGAATGACATGGAGCAGGTCGCGGAGGCGTGGATGCCCATCTTGTGCTCGGTGCCCGTGCAGACCACGTCGTTCTTCGCGCCCACCGACCCGTCCTTGTTCACCAGGAACTTGGGGACGATGAAGATGGAAATGCTCTTGGTGCCGGGCGGATCTCCCTCG
>CALMJO010000118.1 GCA_937864375.1 uncultured Spirochaetota bacterium | reverse complement strand
ATGAACTTTCGGGGATTGAGCTTTATTGAAGAAAATAATTCCGCCAACCTCATAGGAAAGGAATGGCGGCTTGAGGTTAGCGATCAGACTATCATAGGCTCATCATGTTCGACCTGCGCGGCAAGGCCGTAATGCTCGACCCGCCTTTTCCAGTTGCTTCCCAGGAAATAAAACCGCAGGCTGTCTTCTTTTGGATCGTATGTCTTGAGGAGCTTGCTTTTCAGGAATTCCCACCTGGCGGGATCGAGATTGCATTCAAACACCGATTTCTGCACACGGATACCGTAATTCACGCAGGTCTTCGCGACCTTGCGAAGGCGCTTTGCGCCCCGGGCATCAAGGGTCGAGACGTCGTAGGTTACCAGCACTAGCATAAGGCCTCCTACCTTGTGTAAAAAGGCGGATACTCTTTCAGATCGCCTCTGAGATTCCGGGCGAGCAGCATCGCCTGTATGTGCGGAATGAGTCCGATGGTCGTCTTGTCGCCAAGGAAGGGATGCTCGATGATCTCGTCCTTCCGCTTCTGGTACGCGACCAGCACCTCCTTGCGCGCCTTGTCCGCGATCCTGATTTCACCCGTCTCCCGTATTTCGAAATCTTCTTTTCTTACCTGCTGAAGGTTAATCAGGTTCAGTACCACACGGTCGGCAATATACGCGCGGAGCTCCTCCATGATGTCCAGCGCCAGGCTTGGCCTTCCCGGGCGCAGGCGATGGAGAAATCCTACCTGCGGATCAAGGCCCGTGGTTTCCAGGGCCGACCGAATGTCGTTCACCAGGAGCATATACACGAATGAGAGAAGCGCGTTCACATTGTCCAGCGGAGGCCTTCTGGATCTTCCCCTGAAAGTGAAGTCCTCTTTCTGCGCGGTTATAAGCGCGTTGAAACAACTGAAATAGGTTGATGCCGCGTCGCCCTCGAAGCCCCTCAGGGCGTCCAGACCGTGTGCCTGCTCGACCAGGTTCAGCGTGCGCGCGAGCGAATGGACGGCCCCGCGGATATCGCAGCCTCCCGTTTCTCCATGGTTGCGAAGGTGTCTCTGTAGTATGTTCCTCGAATTGGCTATTTTTGCGGCGACGACGTTTCGCGCTATTACGAGCGCAGCTTCCTCTGAGTCTGAAACGGAATATTGCTTTTTTCTCAGGAGAACGTTTCCACGCTGTTCGCCGTACACGCGCGCAAGGAATTTCCCGTGCGTGGTGAGATAGCTCACGCCGATGTTGTTTTCCGCGCAGAACGCCATGAGCGCGGGAGTTACGGACTTGAAACCGAAGCATACGATATTCTCGATCGTCTGCACCGGCGCCTGCAATACCTTCTCCTTGTCTATCTCCACGACGAAGGTCATTCCCTCCTTATGGATATAGGCATCGGGTGAGGTGATGTAGAGAGTGTTAATGTGTCGCTTCATCGCTCAGGTATAATCCCCTGATATAGGATTCCAGCTTTTTATCGCCGACTCCCGGCATACACTGGTCAAGGAGAGAACAAGTGTCGCACTTCTTCTCGCGTCGGGCAGTCGGTATCGTTCGTGTTTCTATCATTTCATGGACCGCACCGATGATTTCCTCCGTAGCGAGCCGGAGCTCATCGTCGAACAGGACGGGAAGCCTGCGGCGGGGACGTCCGTAATAGATGGCGCCCTCGCGCACGGGGAACCCGGTCATCTCTTCGAGGCATAGCGCCTGCGCGCAAATCTGCGCGAGGTCGCAGATGTCGCGCTTGGGCTGTCCCGATTTATACTCCACGGGAAAGGGCATATCACAGTCGCCCTCATGGTGAAATTCCACCACATCGGCTCTCCCTGAAAGACCAAGTCGCCTGGAATAGATGTTCAGACCCCGCACAACGCGCACGTCGCCCCGGGTTTCGTCTTCGCCGGAATCGACCCTTTCGTGCATTATTTTACCATGGGCGGTGAAGCGGTTCTCCGCCCATAGTCCCTCCACATGGATGAGCGCGCACTGCCGGGCGCAGAACACGTAGTGCTGGATCGAGGAAAGCTGTATGTAATCTTCGTCGGAATACATTGGTCAACCATGTATCAAAGCTTTTCAATTAATTCAACTCCGGCGGGCAAGGTATAATCAACTTTTATTTCATAGTCATTACATGACCGCGGCAAATCGCACTTGGATTCGATCACCACTTTCTCGAACAACTCACCGGAACGTGCATTGCCAAGATGGTTTGAGTGTTTGAAGATAACGAGTTTTCGGGGACTCATTTCGCCGCGCGCAGCCGATCGATCATGTTCAAATGCATTCAGAAGCGCTTCCCACAATAGTTCAAGATCAGTCTCGGAGAAACCGGTCTTTACGGCATCCACCGCTGAAATGAATCCATGCATGCGATAGAGGGCATAGGGAACTGTTGACTTCCTTCCAAAAGTTGACGCATGTTCACGGGTTTCCTGTGCTTTTGCTTCTTCCGGAGTCGTAACGGCGCATCGGGTAATAGAATGCTCGGCCTGATATATCCTGTCACTGGATCGGGAAAATGTAAACTGAACGGGACCGCGTACAGTTCCCGCTCCTTCGCCTTTTCCTCCCGTGCTTAGTACCGCGCCAAATGTTCTTATGTCGTAATACTGTCCCGTTAAACTCTTTTGACGCTGTTCAATGTCTTTTCCTGAATCCTTAATAATTGGATTTAGAACATTGCCTTGCCGGATGAAAATGTCATACGGAGATTTTAACTCATGTTTTAGCATGACATAGTTTCGCACCTTGCGTTTAATACAAACATCAGTAACCAAACCCTCCTGGTTTTCCGCGTCAGCACGGGGAAGATTCGCCTGATCAGGATCGCCGTTTGGATTGCCGTCTTTGACATCATAAAGGTATACAAAATCATAACGGTTTTTTATTGGGGTGTTCATCATTCTTCTCCTATTTCATAATAAATATGGTTATAGCAGTTTTATTCATCTGTCTATTTATCACTTTCCTCGGTTGCTGCCTTAAGTTCTGCACTATTTTTAGCTTTTTTCCATGTATCCTGTTTTTGATGGTAATACCCAATAGCAAATTGCCCTTGCTCCTCCAGCGCAAAAACTGCGGGAAATTCCTTTATTTTGGAAAAGAGCTCCTGAAGCTCCCTGTCCAGAATTATTGCGAGTCCTGCTTTCTCGTTTTTAAGCTTTGCAAGGTGATTCTGCGATAACCGCATGAGTCTTCCAAACGCCGAAGAAGGATTGGTTGACGCGAATGTAAAAAACCGCTCTCGGATACCGGCGTTGATATCCTTCCCGAGTGCCGCACGCTGGACACTCTCCAGGACTGCGAAAATCCTTCCACAGATATAGGGAGGTGAGCAGTTGTCCGCGTCTAATTTCTCTTTTAACATAGAGCCTCCTTTATTGTTGCGATTCAATATTAAACGGATAAGGGCCGCCCTATCCGGTGTTATGCTTTCCTTATTTGCGCCGTCCTCGTTGTTTTCGATTATCCTTACGCGCTTTAAAACCGACGTCAATATCCACAAGGGGGGCATGATTTCCTTGAGCGAAGATTTCCACAGATGCGTTGCGACACGCGAGGTGGTAGTCTTGTTATCGCTTTTCTCGTTTTGCGCACAGTTTGCCAGGCGGAATAACGGGGTATAATATGCTTCACCCCATGCCTCGATCTTTATATCTTCAAACCAGCGGGCTATTGCCTTTTTAAGATCACCAAGGCTCATCTCGATCCAATCGCGAACGGCTATTCTGGCCGCCGCGCCGGATAGAGTACATGAGTAAAACCGGTCAGGTACAATATATTTTGATTTTTTATTTTCACCGCTTACAACCGATTCTATCAAATGTTCCACTAAGCCGGGATCTGGATTATCGAAAAGATCAAGTTCAGCGATCTTTTGATTGTCACGTGTCCAGTAGACCCTGTCTCTTATACACATCTCCGAGCCCACGAGACCGTACTAGATCT
>CALMJO010000117.1 GCA_937864375.1 uncultured Spirochaetota bacterium | reverse complement strand
TACACCTCTCTATTCGTCGGCAGCGTCAGATGTGTATAAGAGACAGGCGTCAGGCCCTCCCGGGAGGATGCGTCAGGACTGCCGTAAAGGATGAGCAAACCTAATACTGCTCCTCAACGGTTATTTTTTTAAAAAACTTTGTGCGGTTTATGATCATCCGGACATATAGTAACAGGGAGCGGCAGGCGACGGATCGAATGGGAAATTGAATGGAAACGAGTCTGGATCAAAACGTGCTTGATTGGGGCATATTCGATGGATGTGCGCCTTGCGCCGGGCCCTCCCGGAATATCACACTGGACCTGCTGAACAGGAAACGGAGACCTTATGCTGCTACTCGTCGATTACGGTGAAACCTTTATTTTTCTGGCGCTCGGATTCGCAAGCGTGATCGCGCTTGCGGCGGGTCTTGAGCGCACGCTCGTGTTCAAACGGCATACCGCCAGGGACACCGAGCAGTTCATGATGGGGCTCGTGACCAGATTGCGCGCGCATGACATCGCGGGGGCTCTCGAGTTCTCGAAGTCGGCCGGGCAGAACATCTATGCGCGGTTCGCGATGTTCACGATCGAGC
Source organism: uncultured Spirochaetota bacterium (assembly GCA_937864375.1). Taxonomy (GTDB): domain Bacteria; phylum Spirochaetota; class UBA4802; order UBA4802; family UBA5368; genus FW300-bin19. The sequence continues at coordinate 665 of CALMJO010000117.1, read as the reverse complement.
ATTACGAACAGTGTCATGAAGGCATCGCGGACCTCATGCAGGGAAAAATCATCGAGGAAAAGATCCAGCTCGAAAAACGGCTTCCCATCCTGAATACCCTGGGCAACAACGCGCCTTTCATTGGACTCCTGGGTACGGTGCTCGGCGTGATCAAGGCCTTCCACGGACTGGGGACGCTTGGCGCAACAGGGGCGGAGGTCGTGATGCGCAGCATCTCGTCGGCGCTGCTGGCGACCGCGGCGGGGCTTTTCGTCGCGATCCCCGTGGTGATGGCGAACAACTATTTTTCGCGCAAGGTGAAGATCATCCTCCAGAACATGGAGATTCTCTCCAGGGAGTTTCTGGCGAGCTACACGCACAGCAAGAAGAAATCCTGCCACTAAAAGGAGCGAGGGTATGGCCTTCCAGACGGGCGGCGACGACGACGAAATAGGCAATATTAATATTACCCCCATGGTGGACGTGATACTGGTCCTCCTGGTGATATTCATGGTGACCGCGAATTTCTTGAAGAAGGAATCGGTCAACATCAACCTTCCTAAGGTGGCGGCCTCGGACCCGAACGTCGCCCAGTCCATGCAGGTGGCCATAACCAGGGAGGGGAAGCTCCTCCTCGAGGGACTGGAAACCGCTGTCTCTTATACACATCTGACGCTGCCGACGAA
>CALMJO010000116.1 GCA_937864375.1 uncultured Spirochaetota bacterium | reverse complement strand
CATCAGGGAAACGTCCGCTGCGAGGAGCCCGGAGCGAAAGAGTCGCTCCCTGGGACCGGCCACGATCAGATTGCGCGCAACGTCTATCTCGACCACGTAGAGCGGCTCCGGGGAGGCGATGCCCAGGCCGCGCCTCTGCCCGATGGTATAGCGGTGGATGCCGCGGTGGCGTCCCAGGACGCGGCCCTCCGCGTCGACGATGTCGCCCGGGGGCGGGATGACGCCCGTGCGCCGCTCGATGAAGCGCGGGTAGTCGTTGTCGAGGACGAAGCATATCTCCTGGCTCTCCGGCTTGTGGGCGACGGACAGGCCGTGCCGGACGGCGAGGGCGCGTATCTCCTCCTTCCGGCAGCCGCCGAGCGGGAAGAGCACGTGAGAAAGAATGTCCTGGCCGAGGGAGAAGAGGAAATAGGACTGGTCCTTGCCGGCGTCCACGCCCATCGAGATGTAATGCCGCCCGGCCGGGGAGGCCGCCAGGCGCGCGTAATGCCCGGTCGCGAGCTTCTCGCAGCCAATGGAATGAGCGAACTCGATGAGCCTGCGGAACTTGATGCGGGCGTTGCAGTGGATGCAGGGGCTGGGCGTCCTTCCCTGGAGGTATTCCCGGCAGAAGGGGTCGATCACCTCGCGGGAAAAGTCCTCCTCCACGTCCAGCACCGTGTGCGATATGCCGAAGCGGCGGGCGGTGTCCTTCGCGTCGCGAATGCTCTCCGGGGAGCAGCACACGTCGAAGCGCGGCTCGCACCCGTCCATGTCGGCGCACAGGAGTATCTTCGCGGTGACACCATAGACCTCGTGCCCCTCGTTTTTCAACAGCACCGCGGCGACCGACGAATCGACACCGCCGCTCATGGCGACCGCTACCCGCATTCCATGCAGCTCCGGATCAAAATATGCCTGTAGGAACTATCGCGCGGGGGATTCTGGCAATCAAAAAAATTTAAAGGCTTTCTTATATTGTTGCCAAATAGTTATATTATTGATACGACGCGTGCATCCGAAACGGCAGCGCTTATGAACCATGAAGACATTACCATACGCACCGCGAGGCTCGTCCTCCGACGCATGACGACGGATGATGCAGCGGGCATCTTCGCCTACGCCTCGGACCCTGTTCTCACGCGCTATGTTATATGGGACACGCATCGTGACCTGGAGGACACGCAGGCTTACATAGGCACGGTGCTCGACGGCTACGCGCGCGGGGAGATGCGCGACTGGGTCGTCACGCGGGGAGATTCCGGGGAGATCATGGGGACCTGCGGCTTCGTGGACTGGAACAGGATGAACAGGCGCGCGGAGGTGGGGTACGTGATCGCGCGGGCGCAGTGGAACAGGGGATACGCGACCGAGGCGGTGCGCGCAGCCATGGGATTCGGGTTCGCCCGCATGGAGCTCGAGCGGATCGAGGCGCAGGTCATGCCGGAGAACGGCGCGTCCGAACGGGTGATGAAGAAGCTTGGCATGCGCTGCGAGGGCGTGCTCAGGGGAAGGATGCGGGCGCGGGGAGCGCAGCATGACGTTAAAATCTATTCACTGCTGAGGGAGGAATACACGCCGTGATAGAAACCATGGAAGCCACCGAAACGCAGCTGGCAGCCGATATCAAAGAGCTCGCCCGCGAAAAGAACGCGCTCATCCTCGCGCATAACTACCAGCGCGACGAGGTCCAGGCCGTGGCCCACCACACGGGGGATTCGCTGGAGCTCGCACGGATCGCCGCGGCCAACGACGCCGACATAATCGTCTTCTGCGGCGTGCACTTCATGGCCGAGTCCGCAGCGATGCTCTCGCCCGCGAAGAAGGTGCTGCTCCCTGACATTGATGCGGGATGCCCCATGGCCGACATGGCCGGGGCGGACGACCTCGCTGCCATGCGCGCGGCACATCCGGACGCGACCGTCGTCACCTACATCAATTCCACCGCCGCGGTGAAGGCGCTTTCCGACGTGTGCTGCACGTCGGCGAACGCGCGGACCATCGTGGAGCGCGTGGAGGGGGAGCGGATCATATTCGTGCCGGACAAGAACCTTGGAAGCTACGTGCAGCGCTTCACGAATAAGGAGATAATTCCGTGGAAGGGATTCTGCCCCACGCACGAGAAGTTCTCCGCACAGGACCTCGCGCTCGCGAAGGAGCAGCATCCCGGTGCGATCGTGATGGTGCACCCCGAGTGCCGGCCGGAGGTGGTTGACATGGCCGACCAGGTGCTTTCCACCGGGGGCATGGTGAAATACGTGCAGACGGTCCATGGAAAGAAAATAATCGTGGGAACCGAAATGGGCATGCTCTACAAGCTCAAGACCGTCGCGCCCGACAACGAATACGTGCTCGCGGGAAAATCCTTCATCTGCCCCAACATGAAAAAGATCACCCTGCCCAAGGTGCTGCACTCGCTCAGGACCGGGGAGCCCGTGATAACCGTGCCGGTTGATGTTGCGAACAAGGCGGTACGCTGCCTGCAGAGGATGCTGGAGCTTTCGAAGCAGGGGAATCTATAGGTCCCCGATCACCGGGAAGACCTCGTTCAGCTTGGTCATCTTTAAAAGGGCCACGATGCTCGGCGCCGCGTTCGCGAGCGACACGGTCGTGCCCTTCTTTTCCATTTCCTTGTGGATGTTCATGAACACGCTGAGGGCGAAGCTGTTGACGTAGGTCACGTTCTTGAAGTTCAGGGCGATTTTCCTGAATTTTGCGTCATGCGCCAGCACCACCTTGTCCTTGAGCTGGGGCACGTTTTCGTTGGTGATATCCTCTAGTATATCGAATACCTGGTAGTCTTTAACCGTCCGGATCCTTATTTCCATGAAGTCAATCTCCCTGCGCCAGTGTGCTGTCCTTTGCGCCAGCGGTAAAAGTATAGCCATGCAGCGGTGAAAAATTCAAGAATTTTAGAAGGAAAGACCGCCCCGGAGCGTTTACTCGATGAACTGGAGCAGGTAGGTCAGGAAATAGTCGGAGATGAGGACGGCCATGGATGATTTCACCACGGCCTGGATGGTCGACCTGCCCACGCCCTCGGCGCCGCCGGAGGTGTTGAAGCCCTGGTAGCACGAGATGATCGCGATCTCCACGCCAAAGAAGAGGCTCTTGAAGATGCCGGTGAGGAAATCCAGGGCGCTCAGGTTGTTCAGGATGTTTTCGACGTACTTGTCGATCGTGATGCCCAGGCCAAAGTACGCGACCACCGCCCCCCCCATCACGCCCACAATGTCGGTGAGCACGGTGAGTGCGGGAGTCATCAAGAGGCAGGCAAGGAAGCGCGGCACGGAGAGATACTGCACCGGGTTCGCCGAAAGCGTCACCAGCGCGTCGATCTGCTCGGTCACCTTCATGGTGCCGATTTCGGCGGCGATCGAGGAGCCCACCCTGCCCGAGAGCAGAAGGGCGGTGATGACCGGGCAGAGCTCCCTGAACATGGAGATGGCGACCGCGCTCCCGATAAAGATCGAGGAGCCGGTGAGTATCTTGTCCATGGCCTTGCCGATCTGCAGGGCCATCACCATCCCGGTGAAGAAAAGCGTGACCGTTGTGACCGCTATGGAATTGTAGCCGATCTCCACCATCTGTTGAATAACGTTTTTCGCGTCGAAAGGGGGCCGGAAGGTCCACTTCACCGTATCGGTGAAAAACAGAATATACCCGCCAAGCCCCTCGAGGAAACCCATGAGGCGGCCGCTGTGAGCGCTCGTGGTCATGCGCCGGCGGTCGCTTCTTCGAAGGCGTGCACGGTATCGAGGTTGCCGAACCGCGTGTACTGCTCCCAGAACTTGAGCTCCACGGTGCCGGTGGGGCCGTTGCGCTGCTTGGAGATGATGACCTCTGCAATGCCCTTTTTCTCGCTGTCCTTCTTCACCTTTTCCTCGCGGTAGATGAACATCACCACGTCGGCGTCCTGCTCGATGGCGCCCGATTCGCGGAGGTCGGAAAGCTGGGGACGCTGGTCCGTGCGCGATTCCACCTGGCGCGAGAGCTGGGAGAGCGCGACCACCGGGACGTCCAGTTCGCGCGCGATCTGCTTGAGCGAGCGCGATATCTCCGCAATCTGGAGGTGCCTGTCCACGCGCGAGGTACTGGAGATGAGCTGCAGGTAGTCCACAAAGATGGCGCCCAGCTTCTCCTTTTGCGCCATGCGCCGCGCCTTGGCCCGCAGCTCGAAGATATTGATGGCGGGCGTGTCGTCAATGAAAAGGGGCGTCTTCTCCAGGCGGTTTGCACTGCCGTAAAGCCGCTTGAGCTCGTCGTGGTTGATGTGGCCCGTGCGGACCTTCTGCGAATCGATCATCGCGTCGACGCACAGGAGCCTGAGCCCCAGCTGCGACGCGGGCATTTCTATCGAGAAGAACAGCACAGGCTTCTTGTCCTTCGCGACGATATGGTGCGCCATGTTGAGGGCAAGCGCGGTCTTTCCCATGGAGGGACGCGCGGCGACGATGATGAGCTCGGAGCCGTGCAGGCCGGTGAGCGTTTCATCGATGCCGGTGAGTCCCGTGGCGACTCCCGTCACGGTCTTCTTGGTCTCGTACATCTTGCCGATGGTCTGGATGCTCTCCGCGAGTATGTCGGCGATGAACTTGAAGTCGCTCGTGATGCGCTTTTCGGTCACGTGGAAGATGTCGCGCTCGACCTCGTCCATGAGCTCGTAGGTGTCGCGCGCCGGGTCGTAGCATTTCTGGACCACGTCCTGCGAGACCTCGATGAGGCGCCGCCTGAGGCTCATCTCCTTGATGCGGCGGGCGTAGTACTCGGCGTTGGCGGAGGTGGACGAGGTGCGGTAAAGCTCCACCAGCGCGGAGTCGCCGCCCACCTTTTCCAGGAGGTTCTGGTCCTGGAGGCGCTGTTTGACGGTGATGAGGTCGATGGGCGAGTTTTTGCGCTCGAGGTCGTTTATGGCCTTGAAAATGACGCGGTGCGCATCAAGATAAAAATCCTCCGGCTGGAGGATTTCTGTGACCTTGATGAGCGCGTCCTTGCTGAGGAGGACCGATGAAAGGCAGGAGGCTTCGGCCTCGGTATCCTGCGGCGGCAGGTATTCGACGGGCATCGCCTACTCCTGCATTACCGATACCTTTATCTTGGCCGTGACGCCCTCGTCGAGCTTGATGGAGATCTCGTAGTCGCCGAGCTTCTTGATGGGCTCCTCGAGAAGAATCTTTCTCTTGTCGACGACGTGTCCAAGATCCTTGAGCCTGCGGGCGATGTCCATTGTGGTGACGGAGCCGAAAAGCTTCTCGCCTTCACCCACCTGGGCGCCTATCTTGAGCTCGACGGCGGAGAGCGCCGCGACGAGACCCTCGCTGTGCTTGCGACGCTTGTCCTTCTTGATCTTGATGAGCTTTTTCTGGTGCTCGATCGCCCTCTGGCTGGACTCGTTGGCAGGGATGACCAGCTTCTTGGGAAGAAGAAAATTACGGGCATAACCCTCGGAAACTTCCTTGATGTCTCCGGCCTCGCCGAGGCTTTGAATATCCTTCTGGAGTATTACTTTCATGACGGGTACCTCTGTTAGTTTTTGTCCTTTGGTTCAAGTTTTCTAAAATCGGCCCAGAAATCAAGGGCCCCAAGGCTTAAAAAAATAATCGAAAAGAACAGGATGAATTCCGTCCCCAGCAGAACGATGAACGCGAGCACGAGAGGCAGCACGAAGGACGGAACATTGCGCGCGGCCAGAAGATACTTCACGATGCCCACCGCCTGTAAAAGATAGAGGACCGACACGCACAAGGCTGCGTTGAGTCCCGCCACGTACAGTGCGCGGTACGCTTCGTGATCCACGAGGAGCACCGCCAGCCAGCCCGCGATGAGCGCAAATATGAAATAGTCATGCAGGCGAATCATCTCGATCCCGGGAAGGGCGGTGACCTCCGGGGCCACCGTCCGGCTGATGAGAGCCCGGGAAAGGAAATATCCGATCAGTGCCGTCGCGAGCGCGTTGAGAAAATAGGCGAACGGCATTACATCCTTTAAAAGATCGAGCGAGCTGTCAAGCTTCGCAAGGGACTCTTCCCGTTCGGCATCGCTCATCTGCGAATGGGAGAGGAGCTCCACGGCGCGCGTCTTGGTTTCTTCAAGCGGGTCCGTGCCCGTAAACAGCTTCTGGTGGTAGTAGTGGGCGGTTAGCGCGCCACCCAGGGCCACCGATGTTATCACCATGAAAAAAAGCAGCGAGCGTCTGTTTCTTAAACTGTACCCGGCGGCAACACCCGTAAAAACCGGGGCGATCACCATGATGGCGTATTCCATGCCGGGCCCGCCTTGTGAAGCATAAGCGGCGTACGCCATCCCCGAGGTAACCGGGATTATCGCCAGCAGGGACTTCCAGCTCTTGCGGAAGAAGAAAAGCGCGATGCCGGCAATAAATGCGAGTCCTACCAGGGATGAGACGAGAAGAACGGCCACCGCAGCTATTTTACAATAAACGGCAGCAACGCGACGATACGGGCGCGCTTGATCGCCTCTGAAAGCGCGCGCTGGTGCTTGGCGCAGGTGCCGGTAATACGGCGCGGAAGTATTTTCCCGCGGTCCGTGATGAACCTCTCGAGGGTCTCAACGGTCTTATAATCGATGACGAGGTTCTTGTTCTGGCAGAACCTGCATCCCTTTTTCTTGAACCTGGGGACCCTGGGCGCCTGGAAATCTCCGCCGCCCTCCGCGGGTGCCGCCGACTGCGTCCCGCCCCTGGAATCACGACCACGCGGCCTTTCATCGGGAATGCTCGTCGCGGGCGCCGCAACCTCAGTTGCGGCCGCCTCCGGTGCTGCTGCTGTTTCCTGCTTTATTTCGTCAGCCATGATAATGCTCCTGTTTTCCTGATTTAAAATGGAATATCGTCGTCGGAGAATGAACTTCCCCCGCCGCCCTGGGGCGGGCTAAAATCCTGGGGCGGCTCATGGTGGTCGGCGCTTTCTCCCTGTCCCGGCTTTGATGTGAGGAACTGGAAGTTTTCCACGACGACCTCGACCGTTGACCTTTTGTTGCCTTCCTTGTCGTCCCAGGAGCGCTGCTGAAGCCTGCCTTCGACGGCTATGCGCTGCCCTTTCTTGCAGTATTGCGCGATCAGCTCGCCGGGTTTTCCCCATGCGACGCAGTTGAAGTAGGATACGATCTCCTTCTTCTCCCCGCCCTGGCTGTAGCTGCGGTTGTTCGCAATGCTGAAATTGGTGACGGATGATCCGCCCTGGGTATACTTGAGCTCGGGGTCCTTGACGAACCTCCCGATCAGGATGACTTTATTGATGTCGCTGGCCATATCGCGCCCCCGGAAAGCGTTTACGCTGCCGCTTTCTTCTTTTTTACTTTCACGAAGAGGTACCGTAAAATGTCGGCATTGATGCGATACTCCGTGATCACCTTCTGGACCGCATCGGGGGGAGCCTGGATGTTCCAGAAAAGGTAAAACCCGTCCTTTTCCCCGTCGATCATGTAGGCAAGCCTGCGGTGTCCCCAGTGGTCTTCGGAGTTGAAGGTCACGCCGTACTTCTGGAGTATGGCCCTGGCCTTTTCTTTGTTGGATTCGAGCGTCTCGTTGGTGCGTAAAATGACAATTAATTCGTAGTTGTTCACGTCTTACTCCTTCCTTTGGAATTTTTGCCGTACTGCATGAATAGCGAACGGCAGAAAGGATTTCCACTATTGACGGCAGGGGCCTTTTTTATCAACTAATATTTTTTTCGTGCCGGAATAAACGTGTGACTCGAAGGGGCCGGGCCTGAATTTGGACCGGCCGGCATTACTTATTTGACAAAATATCCATACGGGATAGAATCTGCGACTGTTTCCCGGAAAACACGAATGAAATCGATTCCAAGCACAGAGCACCTGAAACCTGAAACCATGCTCCGCGTCTACAAGAGGGGTTTTGGATACGCAAAGATAAGGCTGGTCGACGTACACGACCTCTTTCTCGCCGCGGAGGCGCCTGGGGATCTGTTCGCGCACGTCCAGGAAGGCGACATGCTTGAGGCGTATCTCTGGAAGGAAGACGTCGCCTCGTTCGAGTTTCCCCTTCAAGTTAAGGGCAAGATACAGGTGAGGCTGCCCATTGTGTTTTTCGCGCACACCGCGAAGGTGACGGCGACCAGGGAGCGGAAGTGCCTTTCGGCGAAGGTCGCCATGGCCGTCAAGTTTTATCCCATAAGCCTGAATCACGAGGATAAGCGGTTCTATTCGGAAAAAATTACTATGCACGACGGCACCATAGTCGAGATCTCCGACAGGGACGCGGTCCTCAAGTGCTCCCTGGACCTCCCGGCTGGCCGGCTCCTGAACGGCCATATGCCAATCGGACCCCATGCCAATATGGAATTTACCGCAAGGGTCAATGCGCGCAGGGACGAGGGCGATGAGCGGGTGTACACGATTGAATACCTCGGGATGCATGAAAAACAGAGGGCGGAAATACTCGACTACGTCTTTACCGCCTACCGCGAATAAAAACCCGTCACTCGACGACGAGCGCGCCGTCTTCCAGGATTATGTCGAAAATGTACGCGTCGCGCGCCGAGTTGAGCGGCGTGTAAATCACGAACTGTCCCTTGAACTCGAAAACATCGTCCTTTTTCAACATCTTCAGGTATTCCTTCCTGTCCGTGAATACCAGGTAGGTTATGGCGATGGCCTGCGCGCTCTGTCCGGAAAGGGTGAGCCTGCAGGCGCGCTTGTAGCGCCCCCTGGAATCGACGGATACCACCTTTCCCTTTCCCTCGAGGACCTGGTTGAGCCGGGCGTCCAGGAAGTAGTCGCGCTTGATGGGTTGCGAGGCCTGGAGCTCCGCGTAGAATTCGCCGCCGAGTATTTTGCCCGCCTGGGGGAACGAGGTGTCCGGCCGGATGGCCAGCACGGCGAGGAGAATGATGCCGGATGTAATGAGCCTGGGCCACATGGTGCGGATTACTCGCCCTCGGCGGAGAATCCGAACGTGTAGGTGCGCGCGTCACGCAGGATTTCCAGGCGGGAAATGCGGGACTTGCTTTTCCTGAACACCTCCTGAAACTCCTGCAGCGAGCGCACATGCTCCCCGTTGAGGGAGGTGACGATGTCGCCGCGGTTGAGGCCGTACTGGTATCCGGTCCCCATGGGTGAGAGGTACGATATCACGACGCAGCCCGCTCCCGCATCCTCGTCGATTTCGATCCCGTACTGGGTGAACAGGCTCCGCCCGTCCTGGGGCAGCGCGGCCGGCTCCGTTTTTTCGCGCATGAGCAGCTGGTATTCCGAGAGCCTGCCGTCCCTGGCGACGGTTACCTTGAGCCTGGTGCCGACGGTGCAGTTACCCACGAAGCTCACCAGCTCTCCCAGCGTCGAAACGCGCTTGCCGTCAATTTCTTTAATCACGTCTCCCTTCTGGATGCCGGCCGTCTGCGCGGGAGAGTCCTTGATCACCGAGATGACCTCGATAAACGCCTTTTCTCCCTTGGAGTAGATCTTCTTCTCACGGACAAGGAAACCCAGCCACCCGCGGCGGATCATGCCGTAGCGCATCAGTTCATAGGAAATCATCTTCACGGTATTGGAAGGAATGGAGAAGCTTATTCCCTGGTAACCGCCGTTCATAGTGCGGATCGCGGTATTGATACCCACGAGCTCGCCTGCCAGGTTTACGAGCGGCCCCCCGGAATTCCCGGGATTGATGGGGACGTCGGTTTGAATGAAATCCTCGATGTCGGCGAAGCCGATGTCATTGCGCCCCTTGGAGGATACGATGCCGCTGCTGATGGACTGCGCCAGGCCGTAGGGATTACCTATGGCGAGCACCCATTCGCCCTCCTCCAGAGCCGATGAGTCGCCAAAGCTTACGGCCTGGAACGCGGTCCGCTGCGGGCAGCTGATCTTCATCAGGGCGAGATCGGTTTTCTGGTCGGCGATAAAGCTCTTGCCGTTGGAGAGCTGCTCGACTTCGCACTCGGTGCCGTCAAAAAGGATGACCTGGTAATAGTCGCCCTTCTTCGCGACGTGGTAATTGGTCACTAGGTAGCCGTCCGGCGAGATGATGGTTCCCGAGCCGTAACCCGACTTCGCGTAGACGCGCTCGCCGTCCTTCATGCTCGTCTGGAATATGACGATGTTGACCACCGAGGGCTTCACGCGCCGGGAGGTCTCGACGAACGCCTTGTTGAGATGGGAAGAACCCGAGGCCGCGGCGGAGCCGCAAAGCGCCGCCAGGCCGAGGGTTATGATGGGATACCAGTATCGTCTCATGTATCATGCGCCGATTTACGGCATAACGACATCGAAATAACTCGAGTAATTGGAGATTGAATATTTTTTCAGGTCAATACTTTTTCCGCGGGGCATGATGCCCGCCTGGGGGCGTGGCGTGATACCGGCAAAGAGGGAATAAATTCCCACGGCGATTCCTTCGGCGAGCGTGTCGACGCGCTCGGTGAAGAGGCTGCGGTAATGGGGGCTCGACAGCCAGCCCAGCTCGATGTAGGCGCTTATTGCATTGACCGAAAGGGGAAGCTGCCACACGGAATAGAACGGCCGCCCGAGCTTCTGGTCCGGGTGGTCGATATTGTTCATTTTCAACGTGTACAGCGTGTAACGGATTATCTCGGCGGCCGCGAAGTGATTGTCCCCGCCGTACCCCTCGGCCCCCCCGTCCCGGCGGTATTCCTCGAACCGCGACTGTTCGCGCTCCCAGTACTTCCCCTCGATCTTGAACCTGTCTCTTATACACATCTCCGAGCCCACGAGACCGTACTAGATC
>CALMJO010000115.1 GCA_937864375.1 uncultured Spirochaetota bacterium | reverse complement strand
AGTTCATGGTGCCCGCCCTCCGTGCGGACGACGATCCCCGCTCCGACCCGGCGCTCCATGAAAACGACCGCGCGCTCGCGCGCATGATCCGCGAGGTGAGCGCGCTCTATCCGGAAAACGCCCTGGTGCGCCAGCTCGCCCGCTGCTCCACCGACTACCGCTGCCTGTGCGCGCGGAACTTTTTCCTGGGACGCCACGAGGCGCCGCTGCCCTCGTCGCCCACCTGCAACGCGCGCTGCCTGGGCTGCCTCTCGCACCAGGACGCGGACGCGTCCGGCTTCTGCCAGTCCCAGGAGCGCCTGGAGGCGCCCCCCTCCCCGGAGGAGATCGCCCAGGTCATGATCCATCACTTCGAGCGCGTCGAGCGGGCGGTGGCGAGCTTCGGCCAGGGGTGCGAGGGGGAGCCGCTCCTGCGCGGGAAGGAGCTTGCGCGCGCGGTGAGCATCGTCCGCGGGAAAACGGCGCGCGGCACGATCGCGCTCAACACCAACGGCTCGCGCCCGGGGAGCGCGCGGGAGCTCATCGACGCGGGGCTGGACTCCATCCGCGTGAGCCTCAATTCTCCCACGCCCGGCTATTACACGCGCTATTACCGGCCCGTGGGCTATGCGTTCGCGGACGTGGAGAAGACGCTCGAGACCGCGCTCAACGCCGGGATCTTCGTCTCGATCAACCTCTTCTTCCTGCCCGGCTTCACCGACATGGAGACCCAGGTCCAGGAGCTCTTCGCGTTCCTGGACCGCTTCCCGGTGAACATGATACAGGCGCGCAACCTCAACATGGACCCGGACTATTACCTGGACAACATAGGATTCGTCGAGTCGCCGGCGATCGGCGTGAGACGGCTCCTGGCGCTTATTAAGGAAAAGTACCCGCGCGTGCGGATCGGCTATTACAATCCGCCCAAAGAATCGTTTGCGTAGGGGATGGGCGGGGGCCGATCTTCCGGCAGGCCGTCCATCGCGCCCGTTTTTCAGCCGGCGCGGGAACTGCGGTAAATAAATTTCCTCCCCTCGCGGGGAGCATGATCGAAGAGGAGCGGGCTTCATGAACGGGAAAAGAAGCGCCATGCACAGGGTCCTCGCGCTCATCCTCGCCGCGGGCGTTCTCGCGACGGGCATGCCGGTGCGCGCACAGGACCGGGAAACGGGCGAGGCTCCCGATGAGGAGCTCGTCGACGTCCCCGAATCCGTCACCCGGATATTCGAGGCGGTGCGCGCGGGGGATGACGCGAGGCTGCGCGCGGCGCTCGCCGCCGGTGCCGATTTGAAACACCCCGCGTGCAGGTCCCTCCTCCACGCGGCCGTCGAGTTCGACAGCGCGGCGGCCATACCCGTCCTCCTTGCCGCGGGCGCCCCGGCCGGGGAGCGCCTCGAGGAATACCGGGGCGAGACCGCGCTCCACCTGGCGGTGCGCAAGGGCAGCCGGGAGCTCGCGAGCCTCCTGCTCGACGGGGGCGCGCCCGCGAACATCCAGGGCGACGAGAACCACTCGGACGGGCTCACGCCCCTTCAGTGCGCGGTTGAAGCGAACGACCTCGAGTGCATGAAGCTCCTCCTGGAAAAGGGCGCCGACGCGAACATGCGGTCTTACGACGGGCGCACGCCGCTCTTCATCGCGGTGCAGCAGGGACGCTACCGCGCGGCCGCAGCGCTCATCGCCGCTAAGGCGCGTCTGCAAGAGGGGGACGAATCCGGCCGTACGCCCCTGCACCAGGCGGTGAAGATGGCCGTGGACGAGTGCCTTACCGATGCGGGCGAGACCAACAGCCCCGAAAAGTGCCCCCTGTGCATGATCCGGCTCCTCCTGCGCGCAGGCGCCGACGTCAACGCGCGCGGCGGGGAAGGCAACTCGCCGCTCCATGAGGCCGTGTACGGAAAATGCCTGCCCGTGGTGAAGCACCTCGTCGAAATGGGCGCAAACGTCAACGCGCGCAACGACCGCGGCGAATCGCCCCTCTTCTTGGCGCACCGCTGGGACAGCCCCGAGATCAGGGATTACCTGCATTCGTGCGGGAAGCGCCTGTCCCCCGACCCGGAGCTCGCGCGCTACCTGCGCGAGGAGCGGTTCCGCGAATGGGAGCGCAAGCAGGACGAGATCAGGGACAGGGCGCTCTACCTGGGGCTGCCCATCGCCTACGCGGCCGGCTCAGTTTACCTTCGCGAGTTCCACTACCGCCACGATCCCCGGAACAACCCGATCGCGCCCGTGAACGGCATGGCGTCCACGATCGCCTTCTCGGCCGCGGCCGGGGGGCTGCTGGGAGTGCTGTTGGGTCTTCCCACGGAACGCTGGGAATCGATCGCATGGGCCGGCGTTACCGGGCTCGCGCTCGGCATCGCGGGCGGGATCTACCTCGGCGCCCGCAATCTTGACGGCATCGAGCGGAGCAGGGCGCTCTACTATTCGGGGGCGTCCATGGTCTTTGTCGTCCCGCTCATAAAATTCTATTTTTAGCGAAGGAGGCCGGAAATGGGAAACGCGCGGTTCTGTGTCCAGTGCGGAAAAGAGCTCGTGATGAGAGAGCATGAAGGCAGGCAGTATCCGTCCTGTGCCGACGCGGCCTGCGGCTTCATCTTCTGGGATAACCCGCTCCCCGTGGTCGCGGCGCTCATCGAGCACGAGGGCGCGGTGGTGCTCGCGCGCAACGCCGCGTGGCCGGAGAAGGTGTTCGGTCTCATCACGGGGTTTCTCGAAAAGGGGGAGGGGCCCGATGATGCGGTGGTGCGCGAGGTGCGCGAGGAGCTGGGGCTCCATGCGCAGATCCAGGGGCTCATAGGCGTCTACCCGTTCAGGGAAAAGAACCAGGTGATCATCGCCTACCATCTGACCGCCGGTGGCGCGATCACCATGTCCCCGGAAATCGTCGAGGTGCGGCACGTTCCCGCCCACAGGCTCAAGCCGTGGTCGTTCGGAACGGGCTTCGCCGTGCGCGACTGGCTGGAGCGCCGCGGATAATTTCGCTCCTTGTGCTTGACAGGGCGGCGCGCGGCGCGCTACTGTGGGCGCATTACACAACGGGGTACGACCATGCAGAAAGGCATCATACACGGATTGGTATTCATCCAGACCTGGGGGGACGGCGCCGACCTCCTGAGGATACTCATGCACAACCGCCACGTCATTTCGATCTTCCACATCATGGGACGGCACAGCTACCTCATCGACGTCAACTTCGACGACAGGGACCAGCTCGAGGAATGGATACGGCAGATCAAGTCCCTCAAGCTTTCGTCGGGCGTTCCCTCGGTGATCGCCATCCAGTCGAACAAGGTCATCGACGTGTACAAACAGAAGGAGGATTTCACGCTCTCGAACTACAATGAGCTCAAGGGCGGGAACCACATGTTCATGATGATCGACAACCCGCACGGCGACGATGCGCTCATAGCCGTTCTCAGGACCTTTCCCGAGGTGCACACCATACTCCACGTGCAGGGCGAGCACTCGTTCATCGTCGAGATCCTCACGGACGAATACGACCGCTACCGCGGGATTCTCAAGAAGCTCAAGCTCGTCGAATCGGTATGGCGCATCGAGACACAGGAGGTGATAAGCGTGCCCAAGTACCGCAACCACATATTCGACCAGGCAGGGCAGCTCGTCAAGCCGCAGGATGACATCCGCGAGCTCTACGTCCTTTAGGCGCAGGCGACTGCCATGCCGGAAATCGTGGACAACCCCATAGAATACGCGCGCGAGATCGTGGGGAAGGACCCCATGGCCACCTTCCTGGGCATCAGGGTGGAGGAGGTGCGCGAGGCCTACGCGCGCTGCTCGCTCACCATCGGGCCCGATTACCTCAACGCCGCCGAGCGCGCCCATGGCGTCGCGGTATTCGCCGTTGCCGACCAGGCGTTCGCGGTGGCCTGCAACTCCACCGGCTACAAGGCGCTCGCGCTCCATACCACGATAAGCTACCTGTCGGGCGCGCTCGACGGGGAACAGGTTTTCGCCGAGGCCATGGCGGTCCACATCGGCAAAAAGGTGAGCACCTGGAAGATCGAGGTCCGCGGGAGCGCCGGCAGGCTGGTGGCCGCCTGCGAAGGCATAGCCTACCATAAAGGGCACCTCTAAAAACTCAGAAAAAAGTTGCATAAAAGGATGAGGGGACA
>CALMJO010000114.1 GCA_937864375.1 uncultured Spirochaetota bacterium | reverse complement strand
ACACCTCTCTATTCGTCGGCAGCGTCAGATGTGTATAAGAGACAGCTCGAGAACCTCTTCGAGCGCGTTCATGACCCGTTCGTCCGCGCGCGCCTGGAGGGCGCGGACCTGGGTGTCGGTGTTGACCAGGGCGACCGCTTCGCGGTGAAATGCCGGGTTGACCTCGTGGGCCGCGAGCGCCCGCGCGATGAGCCCGCGGATAAAGTCCTTCTCCCCGCCGCCGCCCGCCCCGGAGGGCGCGTTCTTCACGCCGATCGCGCCCAGGACGTCCCTGTTGTACTGCGCGAGGGCCTCCAGGAACACTTCTTTCTTGTCCCCGAAGTAGGCGTAGAAGCTCCCGGTGGAAACGCCGGCCGCCCCGGCGATCTCGTTGGAGTTGGTGCCATGGTATCCCCTGCGCCCGAACAGGCGCAGCGCGGCCCCTATGATCTTCTCCCTCGTGCGGATCCCCCTCTGCTGAACGGGGACCCGCGCCTCCTGGTGCGACGCGCGTCCTGCCATGCGATTCCTCCGCTTTGCCCGGATGCCATTATATCACGAAGGGCGGAATCGGCAAGCAAAATATGATAATTATATCATATTTTGCTTGACTGAATATGATATGTTCTTCATATTTTAGTTGTTGCGAATCAGTCATTTCGACCACAGGGAGAAATCTAATAGCATTAAAGGGACAAGATTTCTCACCCGAAAAGACCGGGTTCGAAATGACACAATCGGAGAAAAGCAACAAGGCTATTATTCGTGACGCGGACAGCGGCAGCTCATGGTCGGGACGGAGGGAATCAATGAACACACATGGCAACAAATGCGCCTGCATGATCGGGAAATTCGCGCGCGGGAGGATGCACTTCACGGTTCTGTGTGCGGCGGCGTTAACGCTCGTGCTCATTTCCGGGGGATGTGGGGGAGGGGCCCCGGACGTCCTCGCGGTCGATTCGGGCGTGACGCGCGATTACCTGGTCAAGTGCGCGGGAGGCTATCTCCTCATCGACACGGGTTACGAAAAGCACTACGACGACTTCCTCGCGGGCCTGGGAAGGCTCGGGATAGCGCCGGGGCAGGTGCGCTGGGTGCTGCTCACGCACCACCACGACGACCATTCGGGATTCGCCGGGCGGCTTCTCAGGGAAAGCGGCGCCTCGCTCATCGTCCATGAAAAGGCGTACCCCTTTCTCGCGCAGGGGAAGCCCGAGCTCCTCATGAAGCCGCTCAACTGGTGCACGGAGGCTGCCTTCACCGTGTTCGCGGCGCTCTTCAAGAAGGACAAGGACCACGGCTTTCCGCCGGTGCCCCGCCGCGCGAACGACCGGATCGTAAAGGGAGACGATGGCGAGCTCCTCAAATCGCTGGGAGTCAACGGGACGATCCTCCACACGCCGGGCCACACGGACGACTCGATTTCGGTCGTGCTGGCAAACGGAAGCGCCTTCGTGGGGGACTGCGCCATGGACATGCTTGCGGCGTGCGCCTGCGCGCACAGGCCCATCTACGCGAACGACTATGCCCAGGTTTATGAAAGCTGGAAAAAGCTTGTCTCAGGCGGCGCGAAAATGATCTACCCCTCGCACGGAGGGGCGTTCGGGGCCGGCGAGCTCGAATCGACTATGCGGGACAAGCCCCTTTAGCGCTAATTGCTGCCGCGCACGTCCTTTCCCCCCGAGGTGGAGGCGATCGCGGCGCGCTTCTTCAACGTCGCGAGTATGCCCTTGTAGTTGTTCCGCACGAACATGTAGCGGGGGAGCGCGTAGCGGTTCCTGTTCCCGCCCAGCGGCACGCTCGTGATGCCCCAGTCGATGGTGAACGCGCCGTAAAACATTCCCACGGTGAGCGCGAGCTCCGCCATGTCGGAGCGGACGCCGAACGGGTACACGTACATGAGGACCTTCACTCCCAGTTTCTCCTCGAGGATGAGCCTGGACTTGAAGATCTCGTTGTTGAACTCGACGAGGTCCTTCTTGTACTGCTTTTCGTTTACGTACAGGTGGTAGAAGCCGTGCCCCGCGATCTCGCACCCCTCGTCCACAAGGCCCTGGAGCTCTTCCCACGTCATCGCGTCTTCCTTTTTGCTGATGATGTTGGGGTATATTCCCAGGAGGGGCTTGATGCCGTTGGGCTTGAGCACCTTGTGGTACGCCTCGAGCACCGTCTTGTGCCCGTCGTCGATGGTTACAAGGATGTTGTTCGTTCCCTCCACGTTCCCCTCGAGCAGGTCGCTCATGGTCACGAACCTGAAGCCGTCGGCCTTGAGGCTCTCGATGTGCTCCTGCAGCTCCTGGATCGAAAAGTCGTAGGCGCTCTTCCCGTTGCCGTTGAAGGTATGGTAGCAGATCACCTGGACCTGCGCGGCATGGAGAGAACCGGCGAACGCGACAGCCGTGAGAGCGGCGCAGACGACAAAAAGAATTCTTTTTTTCCAGAAGGTCATATGTGCGATGGTCCTCGAACTTTAATTATCAGGTGCATGGTATGCGGCCGTGCGGCGCATCCTGCAACACTTATTTAATCGGTCGCGTGCGGTTTTTTACTTGAGGGCCGGTTTGAATTTGATAGAGTTCGGGGAGCGCCGTGCGCACGTCCTTCACCCGGGAGATCAAGGTGCGCGCGGGATGTCACGTGGCCGTTCCAGGACATGTACCGTGCCATGCCGACAGGCTACCCCTCGTCTGCAGCCTTCTCCGCATCGAGCGCCCTGCGCTTTTTCTTGCGGCTGTAGTCCTTTTCGCTCTTGAGTGTCCTGGGGGCGGGCGTGTTGAGCCGTATGCCGGTGCGCACGGATTTCAACTTTTCCCGTTTCTTTTTGCGTTCGGCTTTCTCGATGACTCCCATTCATTCCCCCTGCGCGCGCCCTACTCCTTGAAAAAGTCCACCCTGGCCCGGAGCGATTCGGCCATTCCCGTGATCTGCCTAGCCTGGGTGACGCGCCCGGCGGGGCGATCGCCCACATGTTTATTGTTCATTATACCGGAATATTCCCTGCGTGTGCCGGTACCGGCGTGGACGCCATGCCTCAGTAGGCGGGCAGCTCCCATATCCGCACGGTCCTGTCCATGCCTCCCGATATCGCATAACGCCCATCCGGCGTGAAGCATACCGCGTACACGTGGGCCTCGTGCCCGTTGAGCACGGCAAGCTCCTTCCCGGTCCGGAGGTCCCACAGCCGGACCGACTTGTCCTGGCTTCCCGAAAGGGCGCGCGCCCCGTCCGGGGAGACGGCCACGGCGAAGACGGTGTCCGTGTGCCCGGCGAGGGAGCGTACCTCCCTGAGATCAGGAGCGCTCCACAGGCGCACGGCCCTGTCCATGCCGCCGGAGACGAGCAGGGCCCCGTCCGGGGACAGGGCGATCGCCTTCACTCCTCCCTTGTGCGCGTCGGCCGTTTTAAGCGCGCTCACCGACGCGCGCATGATCATCGCCGAACGCTGGAGCTCGGGGAGGCCCATGGGAACCATGGGCCGCGTCGTGGCATCCCACGATTTCACGGTGCCGTCCCCGGAGCCGGTGTATACGGTCTTCCCG
>CALMJO010000113.1 GCA_937864375.1 uncultured Spirochaetota bacterium | reverse complement strand
TTTTCGTCCAGGCGCGCTCTGTGAATTCGTCGTAATCGGACCCCATGTCGAGCTCGCGGCCCTGTGCGTCCGTAAGCGTAAGGTCCACGGTGTTCCCGCACGGGTGGCCGTAGGTCGCCTCCGGCTTCACCACGCCCGAGATGTAGGTCCCCACGAGCCATGCATTGCCGGTAGACTGCGCCCACCTGATCATGTACCGCTGCGCGCGAAGGGGCCTGTAGGCGTCGAACACCTTGAGGCCGTACCCCTTCTGCGCGAGGTCCTCGCCGGCCTTTGCCAGGGCCCGTGCGGCCGGAGTCGCCATCCACGCGCAGGGAGCCCTGTAGCCGTCCATCGGCGCCCCAGTAAAATTGGCCGCGGTCGCGTAGCGCACGTCGATGCATATGCCAGGGATGTCCACCAGGCTGGAGAATCCCTCGGGCACCTGTTTGCACACCGGGGGGGCGGCGGCGCCCTGGTCCCCGCTCCGTCCCGGATCGCCGCAGTACGCCGGCACCAGGCAGCAGGTCAATACAAGAATTATCCCGATACGCGTGTTTTTCGCCTGTTTTGCCATACACGTGGCGTGCACGAGTTTCTCCTTCCGGTCAAATAAAAAACGCGTGAAATCATGAATTCCTTGACAATGCCGCGGTTTTCCTGTTTTATTTAGCGAGAGCGGGTGCTATACTGTACTCAATGAATGACAACGCATCGTCTGCGTGCGGCGCCGTTCGGGAATTTTCACTATCCACTTCGCTATAGAGTATATCTATGAATTCACTTGTCAATGTGGGCGTATCCCAGGTTGGATTCGCCGCCCAGCCCTCGGTCCTCAGGACAATCCTGGGAAGCTGCGTGGGCATATGCGTGTATGACCGGATGAAAAAGACGGGAAGCCTCGCGCACATCCTGCTTCCCAACAACCCTGGAGACGGAAACCCGGAAAAATACGCGGATACCGCCGTCCCCCTCATGGTGCAGCGCCTTATTAAAGAGGGCTGCAAGAAGGAATTCATGTCGGCCAAGCTCGCCGGAGGCGCGGCCATGTTCAAGTTCAACAGCAACGTCGCGCTCGGCCAGATCGGCGACCGCAACGTTGAGGAAGCGCGGAAGATGCTGGAAAAGCACGGGATACCCGTTGTCGCCGAGGACATAGGCGGGAACGCCGGCAGGGTGATCGACTTTTTCCTCGAGGACGGCCGGCTCAAGGTCAAGGCCGGCGGCGAGGAAAAGCTGTATTACAAGGTGTAACCATAGAACCCGGAGAAACCCCATGCACGAGCAGATACAAAAAAGAATAGAATCGATAATCACGAACCTGGACCAGCTCCCGTCCATTCCGGACGTTGCGGGCCGGGTGATCAACATGGTGAACGATCCGGAGCTGTCCTTCAAGTCGATGGCGGACGAAATCTCGAAAGACCAGGCCATCACCACCAACATCCTCAAACTCTGCAATTCGGCGTTCTTCAGCAAGGGCAAGGAAATCACCTCGGTAGACCGCGCGATCGTGACCCTGGGCATCAAGGAAGTGAAGGACATCGTGGTCATCGCGGCCACCCGCGAGGTGCTCAACAAGGCCATCCTGGGCTACGACCTTCAGCGCGGCGAGCTCTGGACGCACGGCCTGGCGGTCGCGATTCTCGCGAAAAAGATCGCCCTCGCCAAGAACAAGAAGGCGGTCGCCGACGTGGCCTTCACCGGCGGCATCATACACGACGTGGGCAAGACCGTGCTCGCGCTGTTCGTGAGCAACACGTTCAAGGAGATACTCTCTACCGTCGAATCAAAGAAGATCACGTTCAATGCCGCGGAGCGCGAGGTCATGGGATACGACCACCAGGAGATCGGCGAAAAGGTCCTTGCCAAGTGGAAATTCCCCGAGGTGCTCAAGGCCATGGTGCGCTTCCACCACGATCCCGCGCTCGCCCCCAAGGAATTCCTGGAGATGGTGTCCATCGTCCATATCGCCAACGTACTGTGCCTCATGGGCGGCATTGGCATAGGGGCCGACGGTCTCTACCACGAGCTCTCCGACGTCGCCATCAAGGCGCTGGGCGTCACCAACAAGGAGCTCGAGCAGTTCTATTCCGACCTCCCCGTGGTGCTCAAGCAGACCAAAGACATGCTCTGATTCCCGGAAAGGCCCGCATGAACCTCGTCAAGAACTGTCCCGCGTGCGGGAGGAAGCTGCGATTTCCCATCGACCGCGGGAAGATCCGGGTGCGCTGCGTCTGCGGGGAAAGCTTCATCGCCGACCCGGACGACACCACGCTCTACAAAAATGCCAGCTTCGATCTCGCGCGCGAAAATCGGCCCGGGGCCGGACTGTCCGGCATTTTCAGGAAAAAAATTTCATTCAAGGCACTGTCCCTTCTCAGGGACCGCCTCATAGAGCGCGCATACCGGATCAGGTACACGCTCCAGAATTTTCCGCTCCTCTCCGCCCGCAGCCAGCGCCGCATCGTGTTCGCCGGCATCGCGGCCGGGATCGCCGCCGCTGCGCTCATCTACCTCGCCTACCTCATGTTTTCCCGCCGAATCCCTCCCGAGGGCGTCATCATATGAGCCTGTTCGTCAACTCCACGGAGCGTTATCACCGGGAGGAGATGGATTCGCTGGGATGGGAGCTTACGGTATGCGAGATGCTCGCGCGCCCGGACAGTCCCTGCCGGCGGATTTTAAGGGAGCCGCGGTCGTTCGGGAGCGCCCTCAACGCATTCCTGTCAAAATTTATTGCCTGGGAAGGGGTAAGCACGGTGCTCGAGGTAGGAGGCGGCTACGGCAGCCTCATGCGCGACCTGCTCGCCGAGCGCCCGGGGCTGCACGCCACGATGCTCGACATTTCGCCCTTTCTGCTCGCGCGGCAGAGGGAGGCGCTCAAAGGAACGGGCACCCGTTTTCTCGAAGGAGATTTTTTCGGGAGCGGGAAGGAGTTCCTGGGCGGGTTCGACCTCGCGATCTTCAACGAGAACCTGGGCGATTTCCCAACGGTCTGCGGAATCACGCCCGGGGCGCTCCAGGGAAAAAGCACCGGCGACGACACGCTCAACGCCGTGAGGGGGCTTTTCGCCCGGTATGCCCTAGAGCGTCCCGCAGCGGGGAGCTTCGCGTTTAACCTGGGTGCGCTCAGGGCGGTCGAGATGCTCTGCGAGACCGGCGTGCCGCGCATCTACATGTCCGAGCACAGCTGCCAGGCGCGTACTCCCAGCGAATACGGCGGGCTCATCGACGTGCCCTTCGCGGAAAGCCCCGAGCGAATCGGGCTGCGCGGGCACGACGAGTACACGATTCGCTTTTCTCACCTCGAGGCCGTCGCGCGCGCGCACGGTTACCGCGCGCACCGCGGGCCCTATGCCGATTTCCTGGAATTCGATCTCACGCCGGAGCTGAACTTCATTCTGGCCGCGCGCTCGTGCGCCAGGGACGAGCACGAGGCCATACGGCAGTTCGTCGAGGACCTGTTCAAGTACGAGTACCTGGTGCTGCTGAAAGACGTGCCCTAGCCCTGGGTCTCCTTGAGCCTGTCCTGGAGGTGGAGATAGTACTTGCACTTCATCTGCCCCGCCTTTTCAAGCTCGTCGATTTTCTTCGCGATCTGGTCTTTGGCAAGCCTGTTGACCTTCTTCGTTTTCTTTCCCTTTTCTTCCTTTGCGCCCTGTGCCTCGTCTGCCATGATATCTCTCCTTTGGATTGTATGCATATTATACAAACCCCGTACAACCGTACGGGGCTACAACGGCCGCTCAAAACCCCGCATCGCGATGCGGGGCTGCGTAAAAACGTCGTATTTCCCGCGTCGCGACGCGGGTTACGATTTTATCGATTCAATCCCCTCTTTGAATCTGGGGATCGCGCGCCGGATCACGTCCTCGGCCACGCAATACGCTATGCGAAAATATCCCGGGCCGCCAAATCCCACGCCGGGAACCACGAGCACGTTCGACTTCTGGAGGTGCCGCACGAACTCCACGTCGTCGGCCATGGGGGACTTCGCGAAGATGTAGAACGCGCCCTCCGGCTTCGCGAACGTGTACCCGGCCGACGAGAGCCCCTCCACCAGGATGTCCCGGCGCTTCTTGTAGGTATCCACGTCCACCGTCACGTCCGTGAGCCGCGCGACCGCGCGCTGCATGAGCGCCGGCGCGTTCACGAAGCCCAGTATGCGCGTGCAGAAGATGAGCCCGTTCAGGAGGGAGTCGGCCTCCTTCACGTCCGGGTGCACCGCGATATAGCCGATGCGCTCGCCCGGTATGGAAAGCGTCTTGGAGTACGAGCTCACCACGATCGCCTGGCTGCACTGCGCCATGAGCGGCGGCACCTTCACGCCGTCGTACACGATGTCGCGATAGGGCTCGTCGGCCACGAGGTACACGGCCCTCCCGGTCTCCTTCATGAAATCCAGCACGAGCTGCGAGAGCGCCTTCACCTCGGCCTCCCCGTAGACGCGGCCCGTGGGATTGTTGGGCGAGTTGATGAGGACGGCGCGCGTTTTGGGGCCCATCGCCTTTCTGATGGCGTCGATGTTGAGCGAGAAGTCCGCGTTGGAGCCGGCGAGCACCATCTTCCCGCCGTGGTTGTCTATGTAAAAGCCGTATTCCGCGAAGTAGGGCTTGATCACCACGACCTCGTCGCCGGGGTCGAGTATGGTCTTGAGCACGACGTTGAGGCCCCCCGCCGCGCCGCAGCTGGCTATGAGGTGGCTTCCCTTGATATCCACGCCCTGTTCCTTCGAAACGCGTTTGGCGATGGTCTCGCGCGCATCCGGGAATCCGGCGTTGGGCATGTAGCCGTGGGCCGACTTCGCGCTTTGCTCGATAAGGTCCTTCACCGTGTCCGCGAAACGGGCCGGCGGCGGGAGGTCGGGATTGCCCAGGCTGAAGTCAAAGACGTTCTCCGCGCCATATTCCGCCTTGAGCCTGATCCCCTCTTCGAACATCTTGCGGATCCACGAAGACCGTTCCATCGATTCCCTGATTTTTGCCGAGACCGTCATCATCCACCTCCCTGCCCGAATCGCACCTCAAAGCCCGCGTCGTTCGCGCCGGGGGCCGATCTTCTTTCGCCCGCGTCCCGGCACGGGGCATAAGTCTATGCCGCTCATGCCGCGAATCAAGCATTTTTCTTGTTGCGGCGGCCGGGGCCGCGTGTAGTGTGGAACCGCGCCGGAAACGCCCGGCGGCTCCAAACGAGATCGCAGGAGGAACGCACCCATGAGTCCCCGTGAAGATTCGCCCATCTACATCTACCCCAGGCTCACGCGCGCCGTCTTCATATGCGCGGGGCTGCTCCTGGGCTTCCTGGTCGCGCGCGCCTTCGTCACCCCCTACCGCGTTCCCGACGACGCCATGATGCCCGCCGTCGGGAAGGGGAGCCTGGTGTACGTTCTCAAGCACATCACACCCCGGACGGGCGATATCGTCCTCATGGAAAGCCCCGCCGAGCCCGGCAGGACCCTCCTGAGGCGCATCATCGCGGGCGAGGGGGATGTGATCGAGGTGCTAAATAAAGTATTCTACAACAGCGGCGAAAAAATGGTTTTCAACTGGGACACCGTTTCTGCCGATACTAGAGTATTCCCCATGAGCTTCTCCGGCCGGGACAACATGCCCGCGGTGAAGCTGGAAAGGAAGGCGTATTTCGTGCTGGGGGATACGCTGGACCAGGAGTACGACAGCAGGACATTCGGCCCGGTGGGCATCGATCGCATCATCGGGAAGGTGATATACAAATAGGAACCGCCGGCAGGACATGCAGAGAGTAAAAGACACGATCAAGCAGATAGGGGATGTAATCGATTCCCTCCGCAAGGAGAAGGTGCCCCGGTTGATGCTCTCGCTCCTGGCCGTGGTGACACTCTTTGGCACCTTCATGTACGTCTTCGAAAAAAGCGCGCCCGACGCGCTCATCAAGTCCGTGGGCGACGGCATCTGGTGGGGCTTCGTGACCATCAGCACCACGGGGTACGGCGACAAGTACCCCATAACCTGGGCCGGGAGGGTCGTCGCGATATTGACCATGCTCACCGGCATGTTCCTGACCATCGTGATATCGGGCACCATCGCGTCAATCCTGGTGGAAAGAAAGTTGAAGGAGGGACGAGGATTGCAGAAAATCAACAGCAAGGACCACATAATAATCTGCGGGTGGAACGAGAGCGTGGACAACCTTCTTGACGGGTTCCGCATCCGTGCCGAAAAATCCCGGCAGAAAACGGACATAGTGCTCGTGAGCGAGCTCGAGACCGAGGCCATGAGCGAGATTCAGTTCACCTACGCGACCAAGTTCCTGGGGATCGAGTTCATCAGGGGAAATTTCACGCACGAACAGGTGCTCGAAAAGGCGAACGTCAAGGGAGCGAAGTCGGTGGTGCTCCTCGCCGACGAATCGGGCGAAAACACGAGGAACAACGCCGACGAGCGCGTCGTGCTTGCCGCCTACACGATCTCGACGCTGAATCCCACCGCCCATATAAGCGTTGAAATCCAGAATTCGCAGAACGAACAGTATTTAAAGCGCACCAACGTTGACAGCATCATCGTCACGGGCGAGTTCAACAGCTTCATGCTCATCAACTCAGCGCTCAATCCCGGCGTGCCCCAGGCCCTCAAGGAGATCATGAGCTTCAACATGGGCAAGGAGATCACGACGCGCCAAATCCCGTCCAACCTCGTAGGAAAGAAGTTCGAAGACCTCTTCCGCTTCATCCGCGAGAAGGAGGGAGCGATCCTCATAGGCATCATCAGCGAGTCGAAAAAGCTTTCCATAGACGACTTCCTCCAGGGCGACCCGTCCTCGATCGACGAGTTCATCAAGCGAAAGTTCGCGGAATCGGAAAAGGACTTCTTTGCCGACACAGGCGGCCAGCTGAGCGTCATGGTAAACCCCGGGTGGGACTACGTCATCAAGGACGACGACCGCGCCCTCATGATCGGTGAAGCGAGGAGCAAGGCATGAGCGAGTTCGACAAATTCAAAAGCGTCGTCATACTGAAGGGCATCTCGGAAGACCAGGCGCAGGTGCTCTTCGACATCTGCACGCGGCACGTGTACGAAAAGGGCGAGATCATCATGCAGGAAGAAGAGGACCGCCACAGCATGTTCTTCTTCATCGAGGGAGAGGTCGCCGTGTCGAACGTGATCACCATGAAGGCCTCCAACCGGCTGGGCTTCAGCGAGGTCGAAAAATCGCTGGTTCGCCTCAAGGCGGAGCACGTGGGAATGCTCGGGGAGATGAGCCTGTTCGAGGAGCAGCCGCGCTCGGCCACGGTCAAGGCCTACGAGCCCTGCATACTCTACGAGATCGAAAAGAAGGAATTCGAGGGCTTCATCATGAAGCACCCCTCGATCGGCTCGGTGATCCTTTACAATATCGCCATGATACTCTGCGCCAGAATCCGGAACGGGAACCGGGACGTGCTTAAGCTCACCACCGCGCTCTCGATCGCGCTCTCGCGTCCGCAGTAGGATCATTCCCTGTACGCGGCCAGCCTCGCGATGGATTCGTCCAGCGCCCGCTTCACCCATTCCACGCTCTCGATCTCGCGCGCCCGGAGCATCGGGAGGAGCTGGTCTTTCCTGTGCGCCTCGTTAAGTAAAACCGCGGCCCAGTAGCGCAGCTCCGGGTCCTTCATTCCCAGGTAGGCCCCGAGCGCCGCGGCGTTGGCGTCCGCGTCCTCTCCCAGCGTGACGAGCGCGTAGAGCGCCATTGCACGCACGCGTCCCTCGCCCGCCTTCGCCGCAAGGTCTTTAAGGAGCCCGGCAAATTCCCGGTTGCCGCTCGCGGACGCGGCGCGAGCTCCCTCGAACGCGAGGTCGTCCTCGCCGGACGAGAGCGCGTCCCTGATCACGGGAAGCGCGTCCTTGTGGCGGAAGCGGCTGAGCGCGTACACGATGGATTTTTTAACGAGGACCTTTTTCTCCTCGCCGTAGCGCGCAACGAGATAGGGAACGGCGCGCGCGTCGCGGAGCCTGCCCAGAGACTCGGCAGCCGCGCGCCTGAGCCGCTCCTCGCGCGTGGAACCGGACTCGTCGCTGGAGACTCGCCCCAGGTTGTCCACGCAGATCCAGAATACTGCGCGGTTCCCGGCATAGGCCAGGGTGAGCATGGCCTCGATCCTCCGCTCGACCGACCCGGTCTTCGCGTCCTCGAGCAGCCATTCGCTGGCGCGCGCCGCGCCCGCGGCGAGCGCGAGGCATACGATAGAGAGCGATATTTTTCGCAGGACATGCATTGTTTCTTTCCGGCATTCAACCCATACCCTGTATATTTTATGTTGACAAGTTCTTTTTCGCGACGGTAAATGAGTACACCTTCACCTGCAACCCGGGAGGAGCACACGCGTGAAAGCAATCATCATGGCCGGCGGAGAGGGAACGCGTCTGCGTCCCCTGACCTGCAACCGCCCCAAGCCCATGATACCGGTCATCAACAAACCGGTGCTCGAGCACATCGTCAACCTGCTCCGTAAAAAGGGGATTACCGACATCACCATCAGCTGCTTCTACCTTCCCGAGAACATCCAGAACTACTTCGGGGACGGCTCCGAATGGAACGTCAACATCTCCTACTCGGTCGAGGAAACCCCCATGGGCACCGCGGGAGGCGTGCGCAAGGCGGTGGGCCGCGCCCGTGAAACCGTGCTCGTGCTCTCCGGGGACGGCGTGGTCGATTTCGACGTCGACATGGTGCGGGAATTTCACCGCAAGAAGAAATCGGCGCTCACCATCGTCCTTACCCGCGTGAGCGAGCCCACCGAGTACGGCATCGTGATCACGCGCCCCGACGGCAGGATCGACAAGTTCCTCGAGAAACCCGCGTGGAGCGAGGTCTTCAGCGACACCGTCAACACGGGGATGTACCTGATCGAGCCGGAAATCATCAACGGGCACATACCGGAAGGGGAGCGCTTCGACTTCTCGATGGACCTCTTTCCGCTCTTGCAGAAGCTGGACGTGCCCATGTACGGCTGCGTCGCGCCGGGCTACTGGTGCGACGTGGGCAACCTCTCCGCCTACCGCGACGTGCACCTGGCCATACTCGAGGGGCGCGTGGGGATCGACTTCCCCGGGAAAAAGATCGGA
This sequence comes from uncultured Spirochaetota bacterium, assembly GCA_937864375.1. Taxonomy (GTDB): domain Bacteria; phylum Spirochaetota; class UBA4802; order UBA4802; family UBA5368; genus FW300-bin19. Next base: position 6,084 of record CALMJO010000113.1, on the reverse strand, counting down.
GAGAACATCTGGGTAGGGCGGGACGTTGAAATTGCGCCTAACGCGAAGCTCCGCGGCCCGCTCATACTGGGCAACTTCGTGCGCATCAAGCGCGGCGCCGAGGTCTCGGAGTATTCCGTGATCGGCGACAACTGCGTGATCGAGGAGAACGCCACGGTCCGCCGGAGCATTCTGCTTCACAACACGCTGGTGGGCCCCAAGTGCCACCTGCGCGGCGCGCTCATAGGAAAGCGCTGCGTGCTGGGAGAGGGCGTCGCCATCTACGAGGGCGCCGTGGTGAGCGACGACTGCCAGATCGGCAGCGCGGCGCAGGTCCCCTCGGGCATCCGGGTGTGGCCTGAAAAAATCATCGAGCAGGGAACGACCCTCACCTCGGACCTCATCTGGGGCCAGACGGAGAAAAAAACGCTCTTCAGCGGGGAGGGGATAATCGGCTCGTTCAACATCCGCATCACGCCCGAGTTCGGCGCAAAGCTCGGCTCGGCGCTGGGAGCCTTCCTGGGCGGCGCGACCACGGCGGTCGTGAGCAGGGACGCCTCGCTCGCATCCCGCATCATCAAGCGCGCGATCTCGGCGGGGCTGCTCTCGATGGGCGTCGAGGTGCACGACCTGGACGTGGAGAGCGTTCCCATCAACCGCTACTCGACCCGCTTCCTCAACGCGGACATGGGCGTGTACGTCCACATTGCCCCCATGACGGGGCTCCAGTTCGTGCAGATCAAGCTTTTCAACAGGTTCGGCTTCCAGCTCTCCGTGCAGGACGAAAAGAAGATCGAGAACATATTCTACCGCGGCGATTATCCCCGCAAGAACGCCTTCGAGGTGGGTCGCCTGGTCTATCCCATCCACCACATAGAATCCTACATCGCGAACGCCATGAACTACGTGGACCAGGAGGCGCTCTCCCGGAGGAAGATCAACCTGATCGTGGACTTTTTCAACGGGGCGTCGGCGATGGTGTTCCCGGACCTGCTCGCGCGCTTCGGATGCACGCTCACGAGCCTCAGGGCGCAAATCAAGGAGTACATGAGCGAGGAGGAGCTCAAGAAGGACACGCGCAACGCCATCGAGACCGTGGTGAGCATGACGCGCGCCAACGGCGAGATAGGCGCCATCCTGGACCCGCACGGGGAAAACATCACGATCGTGGACGAGTCCGGGGCCATACTTACCGGCGACGATGCCGCGGCCCTCATCTGCCTCCTCCATTTAAAGCACAGGAACGTGCGCGAGATTCACATCCCGGTAACCTCGTCGGCCGTCATAGAGCGCATAGCCGCGCAGTTCGGCGCGCGCGTCCTGAGAACCAGCACGAAGCTGCGCAATCCCGAGGGCTCGGCGGACGCGTTTCTCCCGTCGCACGGAGAGCGCCTTCCCTATCTGGAGATGGACTTTGATCCCATGATCGCCTTCCTGCTCGTGCTCGAGCTCGTCGCGCGCGAAGGGCGCCCGCTCACGGAGCTGCGCGCCGGCATCCCCCAGGCCGGGATGCGCTCCACCTCCATCCAGTGCACCTCGGACGAGAAGGCCGCGATCATGAAGACGCTGTCCGCCACGGCGCCTGGAAACGGGACCAGGATCGAGCTCACCGACGGCGTGCGGGTCGTCCGCGAGCGCGCCTGGATCCTCATAATGCCCGACTCGACCAACCCGCTCATCCACGTCTTCGCCGAGGGCGACACGATCGAGGAGCGCGAGGCCATAATCGCCGAATTCACCGGCATCATTTCGCACCATACCAGAGCATGACTCGGGAGGAACGCCGCATGCACAACGTCAACGGGGATCGGCTCATCGCCACATTTTTGGACCTGGTTAAAATTCCCTCCCCATCTTGGAAGGAGCACGCCTTGATCGGCTACATCACCGGCATCCTCAAGGGCCTGGGCATTGCCTATGAGCTCTTCCCCTGCGGAGAATCGTTCAACCTGCTCGCGCGCATGGAGGGGACCCTTCCCGGGAAGCCCGGCATCGCCCTCTCCTGCCACATGGACACCGTGGCGCCCTGCGAGAACGTGAAGCCCCTCGCCACCAAATCGCGCATAACGTCAGACGGCGCCACGGTGCTGGGCTCCGACGACAAGGCAGCCGTCGCCGCCTTCATCGAGGCGATGCGCGTGCTCAGGGAATCGGGAATAGAGCACGGGCCCCTCGAGTTTCTCTTCTCCTGCGCCGAGGAGCTGGGGCTCTACGGGATAAAGGGATTCGATCTTTCCAACATGAAATCCAGGTTCGCCTTCGTGTTCGACAGCGGCGGTCGGGTGGGACGCGTGATACTCGAGGCGCCCTACCATACCACGATCGAGGTCCTCATCAAGGGCAAGGCCGCCCACGCCGGCATGGAGCCCGAGAACGGCATCAGCGCCATCCGCGTGCTCTCGGACATCCTCGCCTCCATCCCGCACGGGCGCATAGACGCGAAGACCACCGCGAACATTGGGCTCATCACCGGGGGCAAGGCAACTAACATAGTGGCCGAGGAGGCCTGGGCGAAGATCGAGGTCCGCTCCCTCGACAGGAAGCGCGTCGCGGCCGTCGAGGCGAAGATCATAGCCATGGTGAAGAACAAGGCGAAAAAGGCCGGAGCCAGGGCGCAGATCAGCAGGAGGCTCGAGTACGCAGGGTTCTCGCTCAAGCGGACGAGCGCCGTCGTCCGGAGGGCCACGAATGCGCTCATGAGCATAGGCGCGAAACCGGTCTACGAAAGCTCCGGCGGGGGAAGCGACACGAATATCATCAACAGGGCCGGCATCAAGGCGGTGAACCTTTCAGTGGGGATGATGCAGGTTCACACCACCAGGGAGTACATTTTAATAAAGGACCTGGTTGACAGCGCGCGCCTGGCGCTGGCGCTGGTTACGGAGTGAGTAAACTAATCCGCGAGTTAATCTACAACCTGCGCGCGCTCAAAGAGGGTGAGCGCATTTCGATCAAGTTCCGCGGCAATCCGCCTTCCCTCTTCCCGAAGCGACCCGAATTCGCGTTCCGTATATACCATGAGGTCAACTGGAACGCTTATCCCTTCTACCGGGTAATCGGCGGCGCGCCGCTCGAATGATACATTCGTTTCGCGGACCACGATGATGACGTCCAGATCGCTTCCCACGCCCCACTTCGCGGTCGTGATGGAGCCATGGCAGAGTATTCTCGTGATGTTGGAGTCCCGCGGGCCCGCGGTCAATGCCCAGCGGCGGGCTTCGTCGATAATACGCGTACGATCAGGCCATCTTAGAACGGCAGAATCCAAGGATCTCACCGGCATAGCGTATCGCCTCGTCGCTTTGTAGTTTTCCGTAATGCTCGAAGGGAGCGCCCGCCGGATGCCCGTTGGCGTATCTTGTTGGTATGTAATACGCGTCCAGCACGCGCGCCATATCGATAAAACCTTCCGGAATCGCGCAAACCCCGGGCAATTCATCCATGAGGGTCCGTATTACATGCCCCCAGGCGTCCTGGTTGTGCGCAAGGTGCAGGGCCTTGAGCGCTTTTTCCGCCGATTGATGCGCCGCAAAACACGCCCATTCGTGACGGCCGGCGCTTCTCGAATCTTGTGCCTGCTCCAAATCATGCTCTGCTTGTCTGAGCCAGTCATGGGCCCTGTTTGACATTTTCTTTTCCCGAAATCATATGTTATTACGCATCAAAGCTAGATCGTAATTTAAATTCAGTTACCTCGTCAAACCATTTTTAAGTACGCGGGAATGACGGGGCTCCGATATCGGAAGGATGGAATCGATGCACCATTTAACAGACTTGACATTCATCCATACTATCATTATACTGTCATTATAATGACACTTTGGATACACCCATGAAATACCTGAAATTCACCGACTTCCGCAACCGCTCAAAGGAATACTTCGACAAGATCGAGCGCGGGAGCTCGTTTATCATCATTCGCAAGGGGAAACCCATCGCAAAAATAACGCCATTCGATGAAGCCCTGGCGGGATGGAAGCGGGAAACCGTCAAGGTGAAATTGAAGTCGTCAAAAACATCCCTCGATTTCCTGCGGGACGAAAGGGACGAGCGATGAGGCTCTTCCTCGATACCTCGGCCCTGATCAAGAAGTACATTCACGAGAAAGGATCGGAAAAGGTCGACGATCTCTTGAGCAGGGCCCGCACGGTCATCGTTTCCGCAATCACGGAGATCGAAGCATGTTCCACGTTCAGGCGGCTCCTGGCGGAAAAGGCGATCAGCGGGAGCGATTATAAAACACTGATGAACGAGTTTGAAACCGATTTCCCCTATTTTACCCGAATCGTGTTCGACGAGTTCGTATCGTCCAACGCGAAACTGGTAATCGAAAAGCACCAGCTGAAGACGCTCGACTCCATCCAGCTGGGAACCGCATTGATGTTGAAAAGCGAATTTGACAACTTCGTGGCATGCGATTCAAAACTGATCCGGGCCGGGAGAAAAGAAGGCTTGAGGATCATCAATCCAATCGCTTAGCCGCCGCGATTCGGCCGCCTCGCAAAATCTCACCAAGCACCACTACCCTATCCTCACCCCCTGTTTCTTCAACCCCGCCTGCAGCTTCGCGACGCTCACTCCCCGGCAGCCCACCCTGTCCTTCACCGAAAGCGCCGCCGCCACGCCGGCGCCCTGGCCCGTCGCCATGCAGCTTACCATCTGGCGCGTCGCAGCGTGCGAGATCTTGTCCCCCGCGACACAGCGCCCCGCCACCAGGAGGTTTTCCACGCCCACCGGCAGGAGGATGCCGTATGGAATCTGAAAATACCTCCCCGTCGTGGGAATGAACAGCACGTTGTAGCCGTCAATGAATTCCGGGCACACGCCGATGGAATCGTCGAAGCGCGCCTGGCTCTTGGTGTCGTCGTAGGTCAGGTTATAAGCGCCGATTATTTTCCTGGATTCCCTCACGCCCAGCGAGTGATGGAAATTCCGGATTCGCGCGTCAGAGAAGCCGGCAGCGTTCCTCCTGAGCGCCTCCATGACGAGGACGGCACGCCTGCGTCCCTCCATCTCGGCCTTCGTGAGGTCCCAGACGTCGGTGGGGTCGATGTTCGTCATGTGAACCGCGTTGACCGACAGGATGTCACCGTGCTCGGTGAGACCGTTCCAGTAGCTCCTGCAGTCCCAGTCCTTCCCCAGCAATCCCTGCTCCTTCGCCTTCTCGAAGGGCTGGATGAGGACGGTGCTGGACATCTCGTCCTCCTTGCCGGAGGTCTCAAGCCCCCACTCCTTCATCTTGCCCACGTGGGTGAGCGTGTGGGCCATGAAGGGGACGAGCTTCAGGCCGCTGCAGGAAAAATTCGACGTGACTTCCATGATCTCGTCCCTGGGGCTCTTCCTGAAGGGCGCGCCCGCGAAGCTCGCGATGTCCGCGTCTCCCGTGGCGTCGATCACGCGCTTTGCGAGCACCGCCTGGCGGCCCGACTTGCTCTCGGTGATGACGCCGCGAATCACGTTTCCGTCCATAACCGCTCCAACGGCCATGCAGTGCAGCACGGGGACGATCCCCGATTCCAGGAGCATCGTATCGGCGACGTACTTGAACATCTCGGCGTTCAGGATCTTGTATGTGGGCTTGCCGTTCACGATTAGGCCCTCCTTTTCGAGGATGCCGGTTACAAACGGGATCTTCTTCATGACCGTGAACGGGTCCAACGCGGCGCCCATCTCCTCGGCCTTGTCCTCAAACTGGCTGCAGATCCCGCCCGCGTCGATCGTGTCCTTGTAGCGGTACCAGGTGATCGATCCCATGTTCACCTGCGTGATCATGCCGCCGTAGAAACCGTAGCGCTCGAGCAGGATCACGTCCACTCCCTCCCGCGCCGCCGAAAGCGCCGCCGCGAGCCCGGCCGGACCTCCTCCCACCACGAGCACGTCGGTCTCCGCGAGCACCGGGATCGCGCGCGCGGGCTCCATGACCTGCCTCCCGGATTTGGCTGCGGGCCTGACGGTTTCGTCGAACGGCTTCCTGATCGGAAATTCCTTCTCCCCGTCGCTCCCCAGTCCGCACGAGACCGCCGTCCCGAGCGCCGCCGCCGACACCGCGATGAAACCCCTGCGCGTCATGTTCTTCATGTCACCCTCCGGAAAACCGTTTCATAT
>CALMJO010000112.1 GCA_937864375.1 uncultured Spirochaetota bacterium | reverse complement strand
GGAAAGGCGGCCTGCGTCAACGTCATGGTGGACCCGTCGGTCATCAGCCCCGGCAGCGTCGCCCTGGCGAACCTGGGAGGGTACAAGGCGTAAGAGGAAGCTTGATCAGGAGACCGGGCCTTGCCGGAGTACGGGCAGGCCCGACCGCTCCAGCATAAAAATAAATCAACCGGGGGTTTCCAATGGCTGCCCAAGCGACCAAGGAATTGAATCTGTCAAAGGGATACAGGAACTACATATTCATTCTCCTGTTCCTGCTTTATTTTTTCGATTATGTAGACCGGATGATCGTGAGCTCCCTGTTCCCCTTTATAAAGTCCGACTGGGGCCTCACCGACGCAGAGTGCGGCATGCTCGTTTCGGCCGTGTACTGGTCCATCATCATCTTCACCTTCCCCGTTTCAATCCTCGTGGACCGGTGGAGCAGGAAGAAGACCATCGGGCTCATGGCGGTAGTCTGGAGCGTCGCCACGGGCCTGTGCGCGTTCGCGGGAAACTTCAAGCACCTCTTCGTGTCACGGACGGTGATCGGCATCGGCGAAGCCGGCTACGCTCCGGGCGGAACGGCCATGATCTCCGGGCTCTACCCGGAGGAAAAGCGCTCCAGCATCATGGGGCTCTGGAACGCATCCATTCCCCTGGGAAACGCCGTGGGTATGATTCTGGGCGGGATTATCGCAACTCACTGGGGATGGCGCCACGCATTCGGCATCGTCGCCCTGCCGGGGCTGTTCGTGGCGATACTCTTCTTCTTCGTCAAGGACTACAAGACCGTGGAGCTGGTCAAGTCCTCCGACACCAGCACCGGGGGAGGCCCCAAGGTTAAGATGAAGGTGGACGACATCTTCAACCAGTTCATTCGGACCCCTTCGCTCATATTCACCTATTTTGGCTTTGCCGGCATGACCTTCGTCCTGGTGGGCATCCTGACCTGGCTGCCATCGTTCTTCAACAGGGTCTACGACATCCCCATGGACAAGGCGGGGCTCAAGGCGGGAACCATCATGGCGCTCGCGCTCATTGGCGCTCCCATAGGCGGGTATCTCGCCGACCGGTGGCTGCGCACGCGAACCAACGCCCGCCCGCTCTATTCGGGCATCTCGGCGCTGATCGCCGGGGTTCTCCTGCTGGCGGCCATGGTCCTGTTCACCGGCGACATCCAGTACGTTCTCCTGCTGATCTTTGGCGTCGTCTACGCGAGCTTCGTTCCGGCGGCGGCCGCCGTGACGCAGGACGTGGTGCACCCCGGCCTCAGGGCGACGTCCTACGCGATCTGCGTGGTCGTGCAGAACCTTCTGGGATCCTCGACCGCGCCCATCGTGATAGGTTCCATTTCCGACGGGTACGACATACAGACGGCGATGATGATCCTCCCGGCCTTTCTGCTCGTGGCGGCGGTGCTTTTCTTTGCCGGCTCGATATTCTACACGCGCGACCTGGGCAGGGTGGAAAAGATCGCGCTCGAGATTGAATGATTCGTTCGCCGGGGAAGAAGGCGCGGAAGCGCTTCCGCGCCTTCTTCCCGCCGGCTTTGCTATTAATGGCTTGATCGATTGACACGGTGTGGTATTGGTGCCCGGAAGTCATGAAAACGCCGTCCTGACCGGAAGGGAAAAAGAAAAGCTGCAAGGCAAAGAAAATGGGATCACGGGAAAGAAGGGCACGCGAGAAAGAGGCGAGGACCGAGCATATCCTTGGCGTGGCCAGGACTCTTTTATTGAAAAAGGGCCTTCACGCGACGACGGTGAACCAGATCGCCAAGCTCGCGGAGCTGAGCGTGGGCACGATCTACCTCTACTTCAAGAACAAGGAGGACATTTTCGCGGCCCTCCAGGAGGAAGGCCTCATGCTCCTGAACCAGAAGATCGTGGCGGCCGTGAGCGCCGCCGCGACCCAGCAGGACAAGGTCAGGGCCATCTGCAGCGCCTACGTGGAGTTCAGCGAAACGCAATCCAGCTACTACGACGTCATCACCTATTTTCTTTCCACGTCCGAGCAGTTTTTCCCCAAGCGCCTGAAGACGAGGATCGACCGGATCGGGAGCAGGATTCTCATCTACTGCTCGCACGTACTCGAAGCCGGCATCGAGGCGGGAGAATTCAGGAAGGTGGACGCGCGGAGGCACACCATCTGGCTATGGGGCACGCTGAACGGCCTCATACAATTCCGCAAGATGGAAGCCACCATGCTGCAGAAGGAGAGCTACCGGAAGATCGTGCAGTACGCGCTCGACAATTTCCTGGATACGCTGGTTGTGAAGTAGCTGCGCGGAGCGCCGGGGCATTTGGGCGTGCCCCTCGCAAATCTTGCATTGTAATACCTTTCGCTCTCACGCGCATTATTAAGCATCGTGCTCCTCACCCGTCGCTCCGGTCGGGCCACTGCGGGCTACGCGCAAAGCGCTCCGGTCGCGGCTAACGGCTGCCGCGACTTCCCCTGGGCATCGCACACGCGCGGCGTGGGACGCTTAACGGCGTTTTTTCTTGGCCCCTGGCAGGGGCTTGCTTGCTACTTTCTTTCTGCGGAGAAAGAAAGTAGCCAAAGAAAGCCGCCACTCAAGCGCCGTGGAGGCTGGCGCCATTATGTTTCGGCCCTGCGGGCTCCCCTGTGCTCCTCGCGTGCGGCGGGAGGCTTCACAATCGCCCATGAGGACGGGCTCAGGTTCAGCCTCCCTTTGCTGGACAAACATCGGCTTATCGAAAGTAATGCTTGTTCCGCTCTCCGCCGCGCGCTGCGGTGCTCGGCGAAACACGATGGCGCTTGTATGTGGATGCTCTTGATTTTAAGAATAGCATTTATAATATGAAAAGGAATTCCGCCAAAAGGGCGGCCATCAAGTGGCTTTTTTCTCGTTCAACAACGCCGCGAGTTCCGCTTTCAGTGGAGCTACCCATCCACGATGCCTGATCTGCTCACGACCTATGCTTATAAAGGCAATTCTGTGTGAGTACTATTGCCGATCAGTAGCCACATATGCTGAGTCGAGGAGTGTGCTGATCGAACTAATGTTAACACAGCTACAATTTCGCTCAACTCCCTTTGTCAAGAAAAGGAGAAACCCTCCTGGCACCTGGTTTCCGGCGTTATACGTGGTGTGTGCATAAATATAGCGTAGTGAAGTGTAGGTGTCCGGTAGGTGTCTAATGGCGATTTAAAACTTAATAACCGGCGTTTCCAAGTTCTTTGACTGTAATTTGGCCCTGATTGCCGCCTTACTCCTCAGTGGAGGTTGAGCGAATGATGAGCGAATGTAGAGTGGACTTTTACCATGACATGTTATCCCCTTGGCCGGGGATGTCCTTTCTGGCACCACCGGGCAAGAAATGCGTGGCACAGCTAGGCCGGGCTGGAACCATATTAATTGGTTGAATAATGTTTGACTTATTACGTTTTTCACTTATTTGATAAACAAACATAGAGGCGGACTAGGCGGGTGCAGGTATGGCGTAACCCGAAATGATTGTGTCCGGCTTCGAGCGGAATTTTATACAAAAATAATACTTATACCGAGTTGAGAGAATTATGAAAATAATACTCGAAGTACTCACCGGCGGCAAGGCAGGGACTAGAAAGGAATATTTCCAAAACCGTATTACAATCGGTCGTGAAGAACGACCCGGTCGCGCAAGCAATGATCTGGATTTTAACCATTCCGTTGATACCACTGCCTCTCGCAACCATTGTGAAATCAGAAAAGAGGGAAATAGATATTCACTTACCGAAACAGGGGCGAAGAACAGGACTTATGTGAATGGGAAACCCATCACGAAAACTTTGTTAAATGATGGCGATATTATCCAGTGCGGCACCAACGGCCCCAAAATTAAAGTTGCGATACCATCCGACAGCAGTGATCAAATCCAACCAAGAGAGACTTTACACCGGGCGCGTAAATATGTCGGCAAGCGCACTATAATAAGTCTCCTCTCCAAGGTCAAAGAAGATAACGAGAAACATGTAAATCGCAAACTGTTCCCTTTAAAAACCGTCGGGGTACTGCTCCTTGTCGGCCTGACAATACTGGCGATTACAGGAATACTCTCTTACAGAAGTTTAAAGTATACGGACAAGCAGATCATAGAGGCGCTGAACGCGGCAGAGGCCGGTATAAACATTGAGATAGAAAAGCTCAAGTCCGAGAGCAAAGACACGAAGGGAGCTTTGCATTTCTATCGCCTTCAGCTTGAAGAAATGAAGAGAAAACTCCCGGCAATGAGCGGTGTGATCAGTGAAGCGCGAAAAGCCACGGTAAGAGTGGTAGCAATATTCGAAGTGGTTCAAACCGGTTCCGGAAAGCAGGTACTTGTTTCTGAAACAAGCACCCCGTTAAGAAAACGTGTTCAAGGCAGCGGGTTCTGTGTTTCCTCGCGCGGTGCCATCGTAACCAATGCCCATATTGCAAAACCCTGGCTCTATGATCAGAAACTTCGGAATCTCGGACTGGAAGGGAGAAACCTGATTATTTCAATCACTTTCGATAACGACAGTACGGCATACAACGCGGTTATTTCCGGTGAAGACATACAACACGACCTGGCACTACTGAAAATAGACCGTCAGGATTGTCCATATATATCACTTGAAAGCACCCTGCCCTCTGCGGGTGAGAGCGTGGCAATTCTAGGCTTCCCCGCGCTTATGGATGACGCGGGCGAGAAGCCCGTAAGCATGATCCTGGCTGGTACCATAGGCCGGGTAGACCCCGATGGAAAGATCTACTATGGAATATTGACCCATGAGGGAAACTCTGGCGGGCCGGTCATTAATAGTTCGGGAAAGCTCCTTGCAGTGCATTCCGCCGGTCTCAGCATGGATGGTCGAGGATTACTTGTTCGCCAGGGCTCCGAAGATATGATCGTGCTTTCCATGGATAAAAAATCCGGCAGGTACACAGGCCCGACCATTTCATTTTCGGAAAAGGATCTGGTTGCCAATCCCCAGGAAACAAAAGGCCTGAAAAGCATCACCACCGGCATTTCGGCAGCGGTGTTAAATGCTTTTTTGCAAAAAGCATTATAAAACGTATCATCTAAATTAAACAGCAAGGCAAGACTCATTCAATTCAGACCGGCTTGAAAAGTATGACGTTAATACAAATGGATGAAGATCAATGAAAAGAATATCTGGAACCTGTTTCATTCTTCTATCATTGACAATGATGACTTCCGCTGTGTTCGCACGCGAGTCCGTAGTCCTCGTACTTGATTTTCGCAATGATGGAGAAAAAAGATACAATTACTACGGGCCGGGTATTGCAAAAACGATTGGGAATGACCTGGCGTGCATGAAGACCGTGACCGTTATCACTCCCGAAGCACGTCGCCTTGCGCTTGAGGAGATCGGGCTCAGTCAATCTGGAATATTGAAAGAGGAGATCAAGACGGGAACCATACTGGGAGCGAATTATATCTGCACGGGACATTATGAATTAACCAAGAGCGGCATGAAGGTGACCGCCGAATTCTTTGAAATCGATACCCAGAGTCTCGTCGAATCCTTTATGCTTGAATGCACTACTGAACAATTTCCAGACAGGAAGAACCAGATTGCGTTTCATCTCGTGGAGCTGCTCCGCAAGAAGGGAATTGCGCTTCGTGGGTCGAAAGAGTCCGCATTCGATTCTTCCGGAAAGACCAACTCGAACAATTCCCAGGCGTTCGAATACTACTGCATGGGGCTTGGAATGCAGCACAGCGACCCCGTTACGGCAATGGAATATTTCCGCAAGGCAGTCAACGCAGATGGCACCTACATCGACGCCTTGCTGGAGATGGCTCGCATATGCAACGACCCGCTTTCACGGTATGATGAAGCGTTAATGTACGTGACACGCGCGGAAAGCGTGCTGCAGGAAAGAAATGAAACGCAATCTCTCGCGTATGCGAAAATGATGGAAATTAAGAGCAGCATTTTCACAAACCTTTCCAAGCTTGATAACTCTTTAGAATCCTGCAAGGCTGGAATGGCGGTGCTTACCAACATTGGGATGGAAGGTTCGTTCGAGCATTCAGAACTGCTGAACGATTGCGGACTGGTTTACAGAAAAATGGGCAATCCGGACAAGGCGCTGGAGTGCTACCAGCGATCATTAGAAATAAAAGATAGATTAGGCTTGAAAAAGAGCATCTATTACGCCATTTCGCTCAGCAATATTTCGGCTGCGCATCTAGCGAAGAGCGAAACGGCTGCGGCCATGGAATACTGTCTGCGGGCAAAAGCTGCCAAGAAGGAGCTGGGACTTGAGAAGACCAGGACATACTCGATTTCTCTCGCAAACGAGGGAGCGATACTCTGTGCAGCACGTGATTATGATAAAGCGCTTGAACGCTTTTCCGATGCACGGAAAATACTGGAAAAGCTTGATCTTACAAATACCCGGGATTATGCCAATGTGCTCACAAACATGGGATATGTCCGTTCACAATGCGGTGAGCATGCCAAGGCGGTGTCTCTCTATACTGATGCTCAGGGTATTAGAAAGAAGATTGGGCTGGAAAAGAGTGGCGAGTATGCTGCTGCGTGCATGGATCTTGCCAATATTTTACACCGAAACCTTGATCGTTCGTGCGATGCGTGCACCTGGGTAGAGACAGGCACACGTATCAAGCGCGAGATAGGAATGGAGATGAATCAGCCGGATTTGATCTTAATTGAGGAATTGAAACTGAAATGTAATAGGTGACACCCTTCTCACAAGAATCATTATAAAAGATTCGTGGTGGATGAAAATGGAAGAACAGAGAAATCGTCGCAGGCGCACGATAAGCGGCATACTGGGTATATTGGGCATAATTGGTGCATTGCTGGCACTCATTGACATGGGCCGTATTTCGGATTTTATTATCGCGCTGCCATTTTGTTTTACCCCTCTTCTCATAGCACGTATAATTTTCTGGACTAAAAATGGATATGAAATTGATAGAAAATCCGGATATATAAAAAACAAAAACTCAGCATTCTTTTCAATAGGGAAAAGAAGATTACTCAATAGTGTATTTGGAATACTCGGCGTCACTGGGGCCTTGATAGCACTCATTGACAGAGGCCGTATTTCAGATTTGATTGCTTCGTTTCCATTTTGTTTTGCGCCTTTGATAATAGTTAACATTATCTACTGGATAAAATTCGGAATAAAATTCACTGGGCCATTTCAGCAGGGAAACACAATTCCTAAGTCAATTTTCAACAAACTATCAGCTGATAATGACATTCCAGCACATGATGGCATTATCGAAACGACCATTATTGAACGACATGCGCAACTATCTTCAAGCCTGAAAGCCTCCTTCGGCAACTCTTTCGAAATACTTGAAGAGCTTGGCCGGGGCGGAATGGGAATTGTATACAAGGCCAGAGACATCCATTTAGATCGTATTGTCGCCCTTAAAGTGCTGCCCCGCGAGCTTTCATATGATCGCGATTTCTCCGAACGCTTTAAAAAGGAGATTAAGACTCTCGCCAAACTTGAACATCCTCTCATCGTTCCGATTTATGCTGCCGGCGATGCTGAGGGCATTCCCTACTTCACCATGAAATACATTAAAGGTAAAACTATCTCTCAACTCATCCGAGAGAAGGGTAAATTTGACACAGCCAAGGCTATTGAGATTGGATGCAAAATATGCGAATGCCTTGCCTACGCCCATTCTAAAGATGTCCTTCATCGCGACCTAAAACCAGATAATATCATGATTGATGAGCAAGGACTATTGTATATCATGGATTTCGGGATCGCGAAGGTTCTCTCAACTGCCACAAAAATGACAAAAACATGCCTCACC
>CALMJO010000111.1 GCA_937864375.1 uncultured Spirochaetota bacterium | reverse complement strand
CCCGCGGGACGCGACGGGGGAGCCGGGCCCGCACGCCCCGGCGCACCAGCAGGCTGTGCTGGAGAAAAAAGAGGAGCGAGAGCGCCGCATCGAACGCAAGCGTGTGAAGCGCGTCCATGTCCAGCACAACGACGCCGGACGATCCCGCGAACATGAAGACGGTGAACAGGAGCATCGAGCCGCCGCCAATCGCGTAAGACAGCACAAAGAGAATTTGAGCTGGAATATTATTCATGCGCATCTCCACGGCGGATGGTGTCAACGGCCGCCCGGAGCTGCCTGTCGGTGAGTCCGTGCTTTTTGCACTGCTTCAAGTGATACGCGGTGCAGGGTATGCAGTTGGACCCGATCGAGGCTCCAAGTGAGATAATCGCCAGATCGCGTTCGTTCAGGTTTTCCATAGTTGTCTCCTCATTCTTTTTATCGGTCCGCGCATGTAAGATCCTGCCGGCACGCATTCGCGTTCAGCTGCTCCATGATTTCCCCGGCAACGCGGTATGCCACCGCGTTACTTTCCTCCGCCGGAACCGCATCGGCATAGAGGTTCGCGATGTTCTCTTCACCGCGCCGCTCCCCCGCCGGACACTTGCCACTGGTTGTATCGATCGTGACGCTGAATTGCGTCGTGCGCGCATTGCCGACTTGTTTTTCCTTTGAACCAGAGCAGCCCATCATTGATTCTCCTGGCATCGGTGCTTGTAAAATCAGCCTATGGACGGATTCAGGGACCCGTGGGTTACAAAATTTCCGATGAGCAATAAAAATTTGGTGGAGGCGGAGCAAGACAGCACAGACCGGGAGCGTGCACGATTTGACTTGCCACCTGATCCTGGTGATGATAAACTGAAAACGTTATCTCGGGCGTTACCGGACCTTGACGGTTCGCGTTACGGCGCAAAGGGAAATGGAAAACGGAACTCAGGAATCAACCAGGGACAGAATTGCAGGGGGTATCATGGGCGCGCTGGTTGGGGACGCCCTCGGGGTTCCCGTGGAGTTCATGACGCGAGCGCAGGTGCGCCGCAATCCCGTGAGCGGCATGCGGGGGTTCGGGACGCACAATATGCCCGCGGGTACGTGGTCCGACGACAGCTCGCTCCTGCTGTGCACTGTGGAAAGCCTGCTGGGCGGCTTCGATACCGCGGACATGGCGGCGCGCTTTCTGCGCTGGCTGAAAGAGGCGTACTGGACGCCGCATGGAAAGGTGTTCGACGTGGGACAGGCGACCAGGACCGCGCTCGGACGAATCGCGCGGGGAGCGCATCCACTGGAGGCCGGCTGCGCGGGCGAGCGGGAGAACGGAAACGGATCGCTCATGCGGATTCTTCCCGTGGCGCTGCGATTCGCGGGCGTCCCGGAGGAGGAGCTCCTCATGCGCGCCCACGAGTGTTCGTCCATCACGCACCGCCATCCGCGATCCATGGTCGCCTGCGGGATCTATTGCATGATGGCGTCGGCACTGGTTCGCGGACTGGACGCCATGGACGCATACCGGCACGCCGCGGAAAGGTCGGCGGCGATTTACGCGGACGGCACCCATGCCGGTGAGCTCACGCATTTCCAGCGGGTGCTGGGCGGAAGGCTCGCGTCCCTTGACGAAGACCGGATCAGGTCGTCGGGATACGTGCTCGATACGCTCGAGGCGGGAGTCTGGTCGGTGCTCACAACATCGTCATTCAGCGAGGCCGTGCTGAAAGCGGTGAACCTGGGTGACGACACGGATACCACGGCATGCGTCGCCGGAGGACTGGCGGGGCTCGCATTCGGCTTGAAGGGGATTCCCGCCCGGTGGATTGAAGGCCTGGCGAGGCGTGCCAACATCGGAACCCTTGTCAATAAATTTCTGACCGCCTGTGAGCCCGTCAATTATGATGACGATGTAATTAATTCGGGATGAAATAGGGAAGGGGGTCGATCCCGGAATGATTTCACCGGCGCGCCCGTCTCCGCATCCCATGGCGAACCGGCGCTACCGGCAGGACTCCCGCACCGCGCCGTGATAGTCCGTCTCGCGCTCGATCACCCGCTCAAGCTTTTCCAAAACCGGTCCGTGATAAAAGGTCTCGTTCTCCGATGTGCGCTTCATCTCCAGCGCAAGCCCCTGCCAGGCTAGCGCGCATTCCTGCATTTTCGGGACGAGCCCGGCCGCGCGTATCGCCGGGACCCGATCCTCCCATTCACGGAGAAAATCGGCGTACATGGCTCGAAACCCGCAGCCGCCGGTGCCGCGCTTCTCTATCACCTGGTAGGTGAAGCGCGCGGTCCACTGCCAGTCCGTGAATTCGTGCCAGCGGGGCAGCTCGTCCCTCCACCTGTGCAGCGCCGCGATGCCGCCAAGGCCCGATGAATCTTCAATCAGCACCCGGCTGTTGTGCGCGATTGCGCTCCATACGATTTCGTTCATGTCGCCCTTCACGGCCAGGGACGCGGGACCGAACTGGTTGCCCTGGATGATGAAAAGCCCGATCGAACAATAACGCGCCCTCCGCATGTTCTCGAAGGGAACGGTGCAGGGCTCCGCGCGCTCGGTATCGGTGACGATGAACACCTCCGCGTCGCGGTCGTACGCCCATGCCACGATGTCATGGCCCGGGAAGTGGGTGCGCGAATTGTAGTAGGGCAGATAATAGATGTCCGACTGGATGATCACGGGCCTTCCCGCGTCGATCGCGGCGATGAGCGCGGCCTCGCCGTCGGGCGGAGCGGGAAACTGCTCCCAGGAGAATGGGTGCCCGATCCTCGTGAAAAACTGGTTTTCGATGTCGTGCGAGCGCACGTGGATGAGCCTGGAGGGCGAGCCGCCGTCCAGGGGAAAATACCAGATACCCAGTCCGCACCCTATGCCAAAGCACGTCGCCTCGGTGAGCGTTATGCCGTGGTGGTGCGCGAGGTCGCGGATGGCCGTGCTGGCGCAGTGCCGGCCCGGCGCATGGAGGATGCGGATTGGAGGATTATTCACCCTGGTTCCCGTTTTGCAATTCAAGCGCTGCGGGTAGTATGAACTACTCCCCGCAAAAGGCAAGCCGGAATCGGGCCGCGGGCCGAAGGCTTCTCTTGATTACGGCAAGAGGTTTTCCGCGTGCTGACCGCGTTACTTTCCGCTGATTGCAGGCTTCTGGCCCCAGCGAGGGGCAAAATCATGCCTGCGGTCGATCGCGACCTCATCTTCCCTGGGACATGAGATGATGTAAACGCTGTTGTTTACCCCCGTGCGGGTTATCCTCTGTTCCTCCATGTTGTAGTAGCGGCAGATTACAAAGCCGTTGCCGCAATAACTGTGACTGCCGCATGATTTGCAATTTTCCAGTAGCATGGGG
>CALMJO010000110.1 GCA_937864375.1 uncultured Spirochaetota bacterium | reverse complement strand
GTGGCGATCACCATGAAGGGCGTGGGCAGGGGATGGGTGATCCCGTCCACGCTCCTGGTGGCCCTCTTCGCCTACGGCCTGGCCGGAGATTATCCCACCGATGATGGCGCCCAGGCCGTAGGCGAAGAATACAACGCCGTAATTGCGGGAGTAGTTCTTCATGCCGAAAAACGTTGCCGTGGCGGTGGGAGCAATGGCGAGCCAACCGCCAAGGGAAAGCCAGAACCCGGCGAAGGCAATGACGTACAATATGACATCGTCCTTGCCTGCGAAGAGCATCATGACCGATACTACCAGCATGAGAAGCAGGTTTACGAGTGCGGCGCCCCTTGGAGCCAGCTTGTCTGTAAGCGTTCCGAACAGTGGACGGCCGACCGCGTTGAAAATGGCAAAGAAGGCTACCAGGGAAGTAGCCAGGCCGCTCTCTATCTGTATGAGTTCACTTCCGACGGACTTGGATATCCCGATCGCCATGAGCCCGGCGGTGCATCCAAAGAGGTAGCAGAGGAAGAGGCCCATGAAGGTAGAGGTCTTGGTCATCTCGCTGGAATCAAAATCAACAGCCGAAGCAGCACCCGCAGGGGGATTCCAGCCTGAAGGCTTCCAGCCCGCGGCGGGAACGCTGAGGGGCAGCGACAGAAGCACGAGAATGATCGCGAAAGCGATGCCGAAGTAAAGGAAGGTCGTATCGAGTCCTACCGAAGGGATAAGTATCTTGGCGAGGTTAGCCGTAATGAGGGCCGAGCCGCCAAAGCCGGCGAGCATGAGGCCTACAGCAAGACCCTTCTTGTCGGGGAACCACTTTGCCGCAATCGCGACAGGCGCGCCGTAGGTAAGGCCTACACCGGAGCCTGCAACAACGCCGTAGGTGAGGATCAGCATGTAGATGCTCTGCATCTGGACGGAGATATACGACAGTGCCCATCCGAGACCAACGATTACACCGCCTATGAGGGCCAGTTTCTTGGGCCCCATCTTCTCCATGAGCCTGCCGCCGAAGAACATGAGGATTGAAAAGAACGCAAGGAAAACCATGAAGGGAAGGTTTCCGAGGAACGCGGAGACATCGGGCATTTTCTTGATTTCGGGCAGGAACACGCTGTAGGAGTATACGCTGCCAAGGCAGAGGTACATGACAAGGCACAGTATCACAAATATCCAGCGTCCGCCCTCGGCTGCCATACCGAAGAGCTTGTTATCGTTCGACATTAAAAAGCCTACTTAAAGATGATGTGAAATGAAGTAATGGTGTTGAAAGACGCATTTGAGCGCGAAATTTCTACATGTCTATCAGTACCCGTGGTATTTTGTCAATTTCTTCGCAACAGGCAGGCTGAAAAATATGCGGGAAAAGCGGGATAAACCATTTTCCGGAATGCTGCGCACGGGCTGGTCGGACAGGCGACGCCGTGCATGAAAGACCGTCGGCCCCCCCGGGATTTTCAGCGGGTGCGTAATCCTGGCATCTAAAAATGGAAAAAATAAAGTTGACAAAAAGGGGATGCGCTATTATATGTTAGGAATCCTAACGATAATGGAGGACATGCATGAAACGAAGCATTATTTCAATAAATGAGGACCTTTGCGACGGATGCGGCAACTGCGTTCCGGGATGCCCCGAGGGAGCGCTCCAGATCATAGACGGGAAGGCCCGACTCGTGAGCGACCTTTTCTGCGACGGGCTGGGGGCGTGCATCGGCGAATGCCCGACCGGCGCAATGGTTATCGAGGAGCGGGAGGCGGCGCCGTACGAGGAGCGGCGTGTTATGGAAAACATCATTAAACAGGGCGACAATACCATACGCGCGCACCTCAATCATTTGAAAGAACATGGCGAAGCGGGATATTATAACGAAGCCCTTTCATTCCTGAAGGAAAAAAATCACCCTGCAGCAGCCGAACAGGAATCACCGCACAAGAAGCCTGCTGCCGTAGTACACGCACTCCCCGCGCATGGAGGCGGTGGATGCCCGGGTTCAAGGGCCATGGACCTGAGGAGCGAACGGACGGGGCCAGGTCGTGCGTCCGTACAGGTGTCCATGGAATCGGAGCTCAGGCAATGGCCCGTCCAGCTTCATCTTCTTAACCCGCGTGCGCCATACCTGAAGAACGCGGACCTGGTAATAGCCGCCGACTGCGTGCCGTTTGCGTATCCCAATTTCCATCAGCGCTTCCTCAAGGACAAAATACTTGCGATTTTCTGTCCCAAGCTCGATGACGGGATGGACAAGTACGTGGAAAAGCTTACCGAGATATTCTCGACGCAGGACATAGCATCGGTGAGCATCGTTCACATGGAAGTGCCGTGCTGCTTTGGCGTTGAGCGCGTGGTGCAGACCGCGCTAAGGAACGCGGGAAAGACGATCGCAATCAAAGACTATACTGTTTCTATCAGGGGCGAAATAATTTGACCGGGCGGCGCGACATCCAAGGCAAATGCCCCGGGGCGGGGAAGATCAGGACGCCGGAGATCGTGGGAAGCAAGACATGCCCTCGGTGCGCCGGCCCCATTGAAATCTTTTCGGATGAGGTCGAGACGAAGTGCCCGTCGTGCGGACAGGTCGTCTACAACGACATCCAGAGCTGCATACAGTGGTGCCGCTACGCGGAGGAATGCGTGGGCAGTGAAACCTTCGTCGAACTGAAGAATTCGTTTGCACGCAGGTACTCGCACACTATCCGGTGAGGAATCGGCGATGAACCGTGATGTCAGGGATATAGACTTCAAGATCGTCGCTGCGCTGGACAAACTCAGCCAGGTGCAGCGGATTTTATTGTGGGAGGTCGCGAAGAACGAAAACCTGAGTCCCATTCAGATCCAGTTCATCCAATTCATACAACAATTTCCTCCCGAGATGTGCCGGGTCAGCGTGCTCGCCAGGGATTTCGATCTCACCAAGGCCACGGTGAGCGACGCGATTACCACCCTGGAGACCAAGGGACTGATCGACAAGTCAAAGGAAGAGAACGACAGGCGCACCACGCTGATTTCGCTCACCACGCAGGGAAAAAGAATCGCCAAAAGGCTTTCCGGGTGGCAGGACGCGCTGTACCGGCATATCTCCCAATTCCAGGATGCGGAAAAGGAAAAAATGTCGGGGATGCTCATGGACCTCATCAAGGGGCTTTTCGAGGACGGGGTCATCCGCGTGGCGCGCATGTGCCTTGCGTGCAGCAATTTCAGGCTTGATGCCTTCGCGGGTACGGACAAGCCCCATCTGTGCGGGCTCACCGGGAACGCCATAGGAGACCAGGACTTCAGCTTCGGGTGCGCACATTACACCGCGTCGGAATGAAAGGGTATATTGCATGACACGAACCAGGGAACCGGCGCCCGCCGTATTGAAAGACTGCAGGGTGCTTGCGGATTTTATCAGGATTTTCTGCGGGTCGGAGCACAAGAACGGCAAAAAGGCGGGGAGGCATCTTCCGGGTTCCATCGGGCGCTCGCTGCCGGACGTTAATCCTGAATTGTGCGATGAATGCGCCCGGCTGCTGATGCATGCCGTGAGCAAGCGGGCCATCTGTCCTTACAATCCAAAGCCGGCCTGCAAGCGATGCGAGACGCACTGTTATAAACCGGAATATCGCATGATGATTCGCAGGGTGATGAAGTTCTCCGGATTGCATCTCATCAAGCACGGCCGGATTGATCTTATCTATAAATACTTCAGTTGAGCAGCGCCTGCTGAAGTACTCGGAAAGAATCCGGTAAATTATTGGTAGAGGGCATTAATATGGAAAACTATGATTATTCGAAAGAGGGGCTGGTGCTGCGCAACCTGGTCGATTACCAGGACGGCTCCGTCGTCAGCAAGACGCTCATCAGCAAACAGGCGGGCACGGTCACGCTTTTCTCGTTTGACAAGGGGGAAAAACTGAGCGAACATACAGCTCCCTTTGATGCGCTGGTCCACGTATTCGACGGCAGCGCACGTATCACGATAGCGGGAAGCGCGAACGTCGTCAACGCGGGTGAAATCATCATCATGCCGGCGGGCAAGCCCCACGCGCTCGAGGCCGTCTCCGCTTTCAAGATGATGCTCGTAATGATCAAGAGTGCATGAACGAATACCGGGTGAGGCGAATACCATGAAGCAGGTGCAGGTGCATGGAAAATCCAGGCCCAGGGTAGTGGTCATTGGCGCGGGTTTCGCGGGGCTTTGGGCGGTGCGGACGCTCGCGAAAGAACCGGTGGACGTGACCCTCGTCGACAGGAACAATTATCATACCTTCCTGCCTCTCCTTTACCAGGTTGGAGCGGCCGAAATCGAACCCGAGCAGATCGCGTACCCGGTGAGGAGCCTGCTCAGGAAAATACCCAACTCCAGGTTCATCAGGGGCGAAGTGCGCGAGGTGAGGTTCGATTCCAGAGAGGTCGTGCTCGGATCCGGCACCATCG
>CALMJO010000109.1 GCA_937864375.1 uncultured Spirochaetota bacterium | reverse complement strand
GCGGCGGTAGGGTCAATACGGGAGCAGGTCGCATTCCTCATAAACGAAATCAACGAGCGTCCCGTGTACACCATCCACGAGATGCTCGAGGGCAGAAGGCTCGCGCCGGGCAGGGTGTACGTGGTGGGCGGTCCCGCCGGGGCCTTCGCGCCGCTGCTGGAAAAGGCAATGGGAATGAAGGCCGTTCTTCCCCCGCACCACGGCGTTGCCAACGCAGTGGGAGCGGGGCTCGCGCGCAATACGATGTACGTGGAGCTTCACGCGGACACCGAGCGGCGCCGCATGATCATACCAGACCTGAATGTCGCGCGCGGCATACCGCCGTCATATTCCATAGAGGATGCGGAGAAAGACGCGCGCGAGTGCCTCATGGACCACATGCGCGCCCATGACGTTGCCGACGTCGACATGCGCGCCGAGGTGGTGGAGTCGTCGGTCTTCCACATGGTCAGGGGATTCAACGCGGCGGGAAAAAACATTCGCGTGCGCTGCCAGGTGAAGCCCGGCGTGCTCGGGGAATATGCGGGAGCGGTGAGCGGGTCATGATAAAATCGGAACGGAAGCTGGGCATCATCTTTTTCCCCGCGTACGACTGGGCGATAAGCCCCACGCACCCCGAGCGGCAGGAAAGGCTCCTGTACACGCAGGACCAGCTCGTCGAGGAGGGGCTCTTCGACGTGGAGGGCATCACCGAGTACAAGCCGGACCTCGCGACGATCGTGGACGTCGAGCGCATACATTTCTGCTTTCCCGACACGCCGCACATACTCACCGAATCGCACCTCGTCTCGGCGGGCGGCGCCATAAAGGCGGCGCGCCTGGTGATGGAAAAGAAGGAGGACAGGGCCTTCGCGCTCGTGCGGCCGCCGGGCCACCACGCGATGAAGGTGGTGCACGGCGCGCGCGGCTTCTGCAACGTCAACATCGAGGCGATCATGTGCGAGTACATCCGCGAGCATTACGGTCCCAAACGCATCGCGATCGTGGACACGGACTGCCACCACGGCGACGGATCCCAGGACATCTACTGGCACGATCCCAATACGCTGTACATCTCGATCCACCAGGACGGGCGCACCCTGTACCCCGGTTCGGGATTCATCAACGAGCTGGGCGGCCCCAACGCGATCGGGAGGACCATCAACATTCCCCTTCCGCCCGAGACATCGGACGAGGGCTTCCTCTACGCGCTCGAGAAGGTAATAATGCCCATTCTGAAGGACTTCAAGCCCGACCTCGTCATAAACAGCGCCGGGCAGGACAACCACTACACCGATCCCATCACGAACATGAAGTTCTCCGCCCAGGGATACGCGCGGCTGAACGAAGTGCTGAACCCGGACATCGCCGTGCTGGAAGGGGGCTATTCCATCCAGGGAGCGCTTCCCTACGTGAACCTGGGCATAGCGCTGGCCATGGCGGGAGTCAACTACTCCTGCGTGCGGGAGCCCGATTTCGACCGCAACGCTGTGAAGCAGGAAGCCAGCGTAACGCAGTACATAAAGAAGACCGCCGCCGAGATCCTGGACGCCTACGCGCACCTTTCCAGCCACGCGACGCGCGGTCTTCCCGGCAATTACGCGGTGCGCAAGAAGGGCGTCTACTACGACACCGACGGCATCCGCGAAAACCAGGTCGAGTCCGTCATGGTGTGCGATGAATGCGCCGGTGTGCTCAAGATCGAGACCCTCAGCACAGTCAACCCCCTCTGCCTGGGGGTCGAGATCCCGGTAGGCGCATGCACGCGCTGCCGGCGCGAGGGACTCCGTATCCTGGACGAGGGCCGGAAGAAGGGCAAGTACGAGCACATCCAGTTCATCAATCGCGTCGACAGGGAATACGCGCGCTACTGAAGCCGCGGAAAAAAATAGACTGCGCCCGCCCCGTGGAGTAATATACGAACCGGGGCGGATAATGCGGGCCGTCAGCCTGCACGTGACAGCGTGGACAATCGATGGAAAAACTGCTGCGACAATTCCTGAAGCGCTATGAGGACGCCAGCTTCGTGGTGAGGCTCAAGGCGAGGTTCGTGGCGTACAGCCATATGACCGAATTACTGGTCATACTGGCCAGCATCGCGTATGCAAGTCATGCCCACCTAAACAATCCTCTCTACGGTTACTCGCTTAACTTCATGGTGCTGCTTCCGCTGTTGCTGGGACTCGCGTTTCCCGCCGCGGGACTGTGGCTCCTGGCGCGGCGGCGCTTTGCGATTTCGGCGCACATGCTGCTCATCTGCGGATTCCTGATCCTGTGGGTCATCATCTTCCTCGACCGCTCGTTTGTCGTGTCCCGGCTCGATACCTCCGTGTACATCGTGGGACTTCTTTCGATGACTCCACTCGTGATCCTGAGGCGGCCCGCCGGTATAATCGCCTATGCCGCGGCGAACATCTCCCTGCTCTGGATATTCATGTTTATCTTCAAGGATGATCTCAATCTACCCTACAGCTCGTTCGTTGATTATCTTGCCGACACCACGGTCACGCTTGTCGCGGTCGCGGCGATCGCATACAATGTATTCTCGATAAACAAGCGCACCCTGGAAAAGGCCGAGAGCGACATCGCCGAGCGCGCCAGGGCCGAGGAGCGGCTCCTCAAGTCCGAGGAAAAGTTTTCAAAGGCGTTCCACCTGAGCCCCCTGGCGATAATGCTCGCGGTCCTCGACGGCGGCCGGGTGGTCGAAGCGAGCGACCAGGCATGCCGCCTGCTGGGTCTCGCGCGGGACGATCTCGTGGGCCGGTCGCTTAAGGAGGACGGAATAATCGCGAGCGCGGCGCCGTGGTCGGTCATAAAGGAGGCGCTCGAGAGGGAAAAGGTGATCCTCGACAGGGAATACCGCATAACGGCCAAGGGCGGCACGGAAAGGACCGTGCTCGCGTCCGCCGAGGTCGTGGACATCGGGGGAGTGGACCACGCGATCCTGGTCGCGATCGACATAACGGAGAAAAAAACGGCGGAGGCAGAGCGGGCGCGCCTCGAGGAACAGCTGCGACAGTCGCAGAAGATGGAGTCAATCGGCCAGATGGCGGGCGGGATCGCCCACGACTTCAACAATCTGCTCACCGCGATCATGGGGAACGCCGAGCTGGGACTCATGACCACGGGAAAGGAGAGCCCGGTACATGCCCACCTGCAGGGAATATCAAAGGCCGCGGAGAACGCGGCCTCCCTCACCAGGCAGCTCCTCGCGTTTTCGAGAAAGCAGATCATAGAGCCGCGCGTCCTGGACCTGAACGAGCTCGTCGCGGGCATGCAGAAGATGCTCGCGCGCATAATCGGGGAGCATATCACGCTCAAGACGGTCACGCAGCAGAAGCTCTGGCTCGTGCGTGCGGACCCCGGCCAGGTGGAACAGGTGGTGATCAACCTGGCGATAAACGCGCGAGACGCGATGCCGGACGGCGGCATGCTCCTGTCTCTTATACACATCTGACGCTGCCGACGA
>CALMJO010000108.1 GCA_937864375.1 uncultured Spirochaetota bacterium | reverse complement strand
TTCGTCGGCAGCGTCAGATGTGTATAAGAGACAGCGTCAACGCATTTGGGGTCGCGATCGGGAACGAAGCTGTGTTCACCAGGGAGCCGTATGCAAAGACCGGCCTCACCGGCATGGACCTCATGCGCCTTGCGCTTGAACGGACATCCACCGCGCAGGACGCGCTCATACTCATCACCGACCTCATCGCGGAGCACGGGCAAGGCGGCAATTGCGGCTACCGGCAGAAGCTCGTCTACCACAACTCGTTCATCATTGCCGACCCCGCGGGCGCATGGATACTCGAGACTGCGGGGAAACACTGGGTCGCTCAAAGGGTACGCACCATAGGAAGCATTTCGAACGGCCTCACCATCGAGGAGGAGTTCGACATCTCTTCAAAGGGAATAGAAGACTACGCCAGGAAAAAAGGATTCCTAAAGGCGCATGAGACCTTTAATTTCCGGAAGGCCTTTTCCGACACTTTCTTCACCTATTTCAGCAAATGCAGGATTCGCCAGGCCCGTACTCACGGTCTCCTTGCGGCTCACGACGGGCGTATCACGCCCACGGGCATGATGCAGTTCCTCCGCGACCACGGGGGCGAGGGCGATTATCCGCCTCCGCACCGCACCTCCATGGGAAACGTCTGCATGCATGCCTCGTTCGGTCCGCTGAGGGCGAGCCAGTCCACTTCTTCCATGGTCGCCCATTTGAGAAAAGACATTCCCGCGTACTGGGCGACGGCCAGCTCCGGTCCCTGTACCTCCCTGTTCACTCCCTACTACCTGGGCGGAGGGCCCATCCGCTTTCTCCCGGGAGAGTGCGCAGGGACATTCTCAAATGCCGTTCCCTGGTGGCGCCACGAGCTGCTGCACCGGCAGGCATTGCTCAGTTATTCCACGTGGCATGAGCAGATCGCGCCCGAGCGCGACGCGCTTGAGCGGGAATTCATGGAGAAGGAATTAAGCGCGTACAAAAAGAATCGAAAAAGCGCGGCAAAGGGAAAAGCAGCTATGCAGAAATTCTCAAAGGAATGCTTCGACAGGGCCGATGGCGCGCGCGGAATCTGGACATCCCGTCTCGCAAACTCCCATCCGGACCGGGGGCTTCCCCTGAGATACCGCTTTTTCTGGAGGGCGCAGGGCCGGAAGGCCGGCATCCCGCTCTAGCGCGGGCCTACTGACGCGAAGCTATGACCTCTATCTCGATGAGCGCGCCAAGCGGAAGAGATTTCACCGCGAAGGTCGAGCGGGCGGGGTAATCCCCGGAGAAAAAGCGCGCATACACTGCGTTCACCGCCGCAAAATCGTTAATGTCGGCCAGGAGCACCGTGGCCTTCACCACGTTGGCATAACCAAGTCCCGCGGCCTTGAGGACCGCCCCGATGTTCTTTAATGCCTGTTCCGCCTGCGCCTCGACCGTCTCGCCCACGAGCGTCTTGGCCACGGGATCGAGCCCCAGCATGCCCGACAGGAACACCAGTCCGCCCGCATCGACGCCCTGGGAATAGGGCCCCACCGCGGGGGGCGCGTCCGGGGATGAGATAATTTTTTTCATGGGGCCTCCTTACAGCTGAGGAAAGATATACTGCCTGATGACGTCAAAATTGCGCGTAACGTCCTTCGCGTTCGTCACCATTTCCATGTGACCGGGGAGAAGGTAATCTATGTCAAGCCCGGATATCCGCGCGATGCTCTCCTTGAGCTGGACCGGATCGCCGCCGGGAAAATCGACCCTTCCGACGCTTTCCTTGAAGACCAGGTCCCCGCAGACGAGCGCCTTTTTTTCCTTCCAGTACACGCACACCGAGGCCGGCGAATGCCCGGGCGTCATGAAGACCTGGAGGTCCACGCCGTTGACGCTCCACGTCCCCTCTTCCATGACGATGTCAAAGGTGAAGGCGGGGAATTTCATGCCGAACATGGCGAAGAACTGGGGACCCATCTTGTTCAGGAACTCTATCTCCTCGCGGTGCATGCCCACGGGGATTCCCTTGTTCATGAAGTGCTCGCATCCCTCGAAGTGGTCCGGATGCGAATGGGTGCTCACTACGGTCTTGATGCCGGCGGGATCAATCCCGTCGGCGCGCAGCGCCTCAAAGCGAAGGTCCAGGTGACGTGTAAGCCCCGGGTCAAAGAGGATGTTCAGCGGCTCGCCGAAGTAGTACATGTTGCAGTTGTTTTCGAACACCCCGCGCCAGATGTAGGCGTACACGCCGTCCGTGATTTTCATGCCTGCTCCCCTTAACCCGCGGCCATCCGGCCGGGAAAAGTCTATTCGGAAATTTTGGAAAAATCCATCAGGTTCTTGAACGGCGCGAGGATGAGCTCGAGCAGGGCGATCCTGTTGTCGCGCACCTTGACGTCGTCCACCATAACCATGACCGCGTCGAAAAACGCGTCTATGATGCTCTTCCCTTCAATGAGAAGCGCAAAGAGGTCGATGTATCCGTTCGCGGCGATGAGGTCGGCGATCTTCTTTTTCCGCGAATCGAAAAACTCGAAGAGCCTCTTTTCTTCCTCCGCCTCGAGCGCAGACGGCGAAAAATCGCAGTGGTAGCCCGCGTTCTTCTGGCGGAACGCGGTGACGATATTGTTCATGCGCTTGAAGCTCAGGAGCATCTGCCCAAAGCCCTCCTGCTTCCTGAACTCGTGGATGCTCCGGGCGCGCCGGAAGAGATCAAGGTAGTCGTAGCAGCCCGTCGAAAGGCACGCGTCGATCTCGTCGTAGCGGAATCCCGCCTCGGTGTAGATGGTGTTCGCCCTGGCCGACACGAACTCAAGTATCTTCCCCACCAGGTCGCGCCCTCCCCTGTACTTGTCCGCGCACGATTCGAAGAGGGCTTTCATGTCCAGTCCCAATTGGTTCGCGATGACGAGCTCCACGATCGCGTTCGCCTGGCGCCTGAGGGCGTACGGGTCCGCGGAGCCCTTGGGGATGTTCCCAACCGAAAACGACCCGAATATATTGTCCACCTTCTCCGCGATGGAGAGCACCACCGACACCGGGCTCGACGGCGCCCTGTCGCCCTGGAAGCGAGGCCTGTAGTGGTCGTCGATGGCGTCGGCGACTTCGCCGTTCTCGCCGTCCAGAAGCGCGTAGATCCTCCCGATCTTGCCCTGCAGCGAGGTGAATTCGAACACCATCGCGGTGTTGAGGTCGGCCTTGCACAGCACCGCCGCGCGGTCGATCTTCGATTTCATCTTGTCATCAAGCTTGAGATGTCCGGCGAGCATGCCGGCGATGGAGCGCACGCGCTCCACCTTGTCGTAAATCGAGCCCAGTTCCTTGTGGAACAGCACGCTCTTCAACGAGTCCACCTTCGAATGCAGGGGGCTCTTCCGGTCCTCCTCGAAGAAGAAGCGCGCATCGTTGAAGCGCGCGGTGATGACGCGCTCGTTTCCCTTCCTCACGTGGTCCGTGGGCGGGTTGTTGGATACCACCAGGAAGCGCGGGAGGAGCGTTCCCGCTTTGTCGCGCACCGCGAAATACTTCTGGTGCTCCTTCATTTCGGTGATGAGGACGATGTCCGGGATTACCAGGAACTCCTTCTGGAACTCGCAGGTCACCACGCACGGGTTTTCGGTGAGAAAGGTCACGGTGGTGAGCAGATCGTCGTCTGAAACAAGTTCGCCCCCGAGCGCGTGCGCCGCCTCCACGAGCGCCTTTTGAATCGCCGCGCGCCGTTTCGCCTGGTCGACGATCACGCCATTGGCCGCGATCGTGTCCTCGTAGCCGTTCGCGGACTTTACCTCTATCATGCTGTTGTGCTGCACATAATGCCCGCGTGTCATGTTGGACGACTGGATCCCCTCGATCGAGAAGGGCAGCACCTCGTCGTTGAACAGGACCAGGAAGTAGGCAATGGGACGCGGAAAGGCGAGCTTCTTGTCGCTCCACCGCATCCTCTTGGGGAAGGGAGTCGTTTTCACCAGGTGCTCGATAATGCCGGGAATGATTTCCCCGGTCGCGCGGGACGACATTTTCTTCCTGGCAAAGAGGTACTCGCCCTTTTCGGTGGACACCTTGTACACGTCGTCGAGCGACACGCCGTTTCCCTTGAGAAACCCGTCAAGCGCCTTCGTGGGATTTCCCGACGCGTCGTAGGCCGCCTTCGCGGACGGTCCCTTGATCTCGACCTCTTCCTCTTTCTGAGCGCTTGCGAGATCGCCAACCAGTATTGCAATCCGCCGCGGAGTTCCGAATACCTCGATCGCTCCATGACCAACGCGCTCATCGGCCAGCTTTTTCCCTGTTTCGGATTTTATGTAATCGATCGCGGGCTGAAGGTAACCCGCGGGTATCTCCTCGGTCCCGATTTCACAGAGAAAATTGTATCCCTTTGCCATGTCGTCCCCCGCTCACGTGTGCACTGACCCCTGTATATGCGAACGCGCATGCTGAGCAAGTACTTTTTGTGGGTTTCCGGCGGTCGTGAGGATGTGTTACTGGAGGAATCCGAACGGGTTCATGTTCACCCCTTCCTTTATGAGCTCGAAGTGGAGGTGCGGGCCCGACGAGTAGCCGGTGTTTCCGCTTTTACCCAGGTACTGGCCCTGGCGCACGTACTGGCCCTCGCTCACGATTACGCGCGAGAGATGGCCGTACACCGACTTCCATCCGCCCGGGTGGCCCACAATGACCACGTAACCGTAGCCCCCCATCCATCCTGCGTAGGTAACCTTGCCGAACTTGGTGGACCTCACCCAGTCATACCCGTTGTTAATATCTATTCCCTTATGGAAATCGTACGCCATGTTGAATGGATCGCGCCTCCAGCCGTACCCGCTGTTGATGGCCCGCACCATTGCCGGCCAGAGGAAACCCGGTACCATGTCCATTGGTTTTGCGTCCGGCACGAAGATGTCGGTTCCCACGGCGAGGAAGTCGCTGTTCCTTATGCTGTTCTGCGCGAGTATTTTATCGACCGGCACGCGGTAAGTTCGCGCAATGGAATGTATGTTCTGGCCTTTTTTCACCGTGTAGATGATGCCGTCCCGGTTTGGAATCTTTAAAATGGTGCCCTCGGAAACCATGTCGTAAGAGAGCAGTGTGTTGTTGCCGCAGATGGTGTCCATTGATACACCGTAATCCTTGGCGATCTGCCCTATGGTTTCCCCTTTTTTAACCCGGTGTATGCGTATGGTCACCTCGCCGCTTTCATCTGGGGCCGAATAGTCCGTTTTAACGGACTGGACGAGTTTTTCCTTAAGCTCCTCGTCCTTGAGCTTTTCTTCGCCGGTTCCCGGCAGCCAGACCAGGAGCATGGCTACGATTCCCACGGCGAAAAGCGCCGTCGCGAAGCGCAGGAGCGTTCCGATCAGCATCAGGGGATTCGACCTGAAATGGTTGTAATAGACCCGCTTCCTGCCGCGGTAAATGACGATGACCCCGTCGATCGACGAGGATATGGTGAGCTTACCGAATCTGTATGTACGGCTCTGTACCCTTCTCATCAGGCAATTGCGCTAGTGCGGATTTTACTCCTGTACTCTGAATATCGGAATCGAAGGGGACGCTATTTAGAAGACTTCTCCATGATTTTTTCCGAACCGCTGGAGTAGGATTCCTCGATTATCTTCTTCACGTCTTTTCTCTGCCCGCCCGTGATGGTGATATGCCCCTGGGCGATAACCCCGCGCTGAATGGTGAGCGTGGGCGTCACGATGTCACCCAGGACCCGGCCGGTCTCCAGGAGCTTGACCTCGTCATCGGCCTTGATATTTCCCACGACCGTGCCCGCAATAACTACCGATTTGGCGTCGATGTTGGTCTTGACCTTGCCGGTTTCGCCCACTACGAGCTCTTCGTCGGTCTTTATTTCACCTTCGAACTTGCCGTCTATGCGAAGAGAGCCGCTTATGTAGAATTTGCCCTCGAATATGGAGCCTTCGCCAATAGTGCTGTTGATCTGGTCGCTCTTGGATGCCATAATAGTCTCCTCGCCATGAAAGAATATGCGCCGCGCAGTGCGCCCGCCCGGGAGCACCGCCTGCCGGAGCCTCCCCGCACCGCTTTATATTCGCAGTGCCGATAATTATTTCAAGGATTTTTTCCTTAAGGACCTATGACCGGAATCGTTTTATCCGGACCCCGGAGCTTTCCGATGGAAACCAGCGAAAGCCTGGCGTCCTTGAATATGGCCGCGCACACCCTGTTGTAATCGTCAAGGGTAATGGCATTGATTCTGGCGACGATCTCGTCGAAGGCGAAATCGCGCCCGAATATCATCTCGTTCTTCGCGAGCTGGCTCATCCGCACCTCGGTGCTTTCCATGCTGAGCGCGAGGTTTCCCTTCATGAACGTCTTGGCGTCGTTCAGCTCTTCTTCGCCTATGCCGCTCTTCAGCATGAGTCCGCATTCGCGGATAATGAGATCCAGCGCGCGCTCGTAGCTTTCAGGCGACGTGCCGCAGTAAATACCGAATACCCCCGCGTCGCTGTATGACGAATGAAACGAATATATGGAGTAACACAACCCCTCGCTCTCGCGGATGTTCTGGAAAAGCCGGGAAGACATGCTTCCGCCCAGGATGGTGCTCATCGCGTACAGCGCAAACCGGTCGTCGTCATTGCGGCGAAGACCGTCGGTGCCCAGGCAGAAGTGAACCTGCTCCAGCTCCCGGTGCACATGGCGCCTGTAGACCCGGCTGGGATTGACGATGACGCGGTCCCCGGCGTATTCCTTGGCCTGGATGGATCTTGAAAGGTGACGCTCGATCATCGCCCTGGCCGCATCGGGCTCGAAATTCCCGGCGACGGCAAATACGCAGTTCGAGTTCACGTACTGCGTCTCGAAAAACCTCAAAAGGCTTTCGCGGCTGATTTTGTTGACGTTTTCCTCGGTCCCCAGGATGGGATGCCCGAGCGGGTGCTCCGAAAGCATGCACTCCATGAAGATGTCGTGAATGAGGTCATCGGGAGTGTCCTCGTACATGCGGATCTCCTCGATGATCACGTTCTTTTCCTTTTCTATCTCCTCGGCGTCGAACAGGGAATTGTAGTACATGTCGGCGAGAAGCTCGACCGACATGTCCAGAAAGTCCGATACCACGTTGATATAGTAACACGTGTACTCACGGTTGGTAGCGGCATTGTGCTGGCCGCCCACCCGGTCGACTATGCGAGCGATCTCCTTGGCGGAACGGTTAGCGGTGCCCTTGAAGAGCATGTGCTCGATGAAATGGGCATATCCCACCTCCATCGCGCTCTCGTCGCGGGAACCGGTCTTCACCCAGAGCCCCGCCGAAACGGACACCACTCCTGGAATCGGCTCCAGGAGCACTGTCATTCCGTTTTCCAGCGTGTATTTAATTACCATGCACGGACTCTATCGCTTCATCGCGTCTTTTCTGCTCAGATCGATGCGCCCCTGCCTGTCTATTCCTATGACCTTCACCGTGACCTCGTCTCCCTCGCGGATTACGTCGGTCACCTTCTGCACCTTGTTGAAATCGAGCTTCGAGATATGCACCAGGCCTTCCTTCCCGGGGGTGATCTCCACGAAGGCGCCGTATTCCATAACCTTCTTGACGACGCCGGTGTAAATCTTGCCCACCTCGATGTCTTCCACGATCGCCCTGATTTTCGCCAGTGCGCGCTCGATCGCATCCGCGCCAAGTGCCGACACGGTAACCACGCCGTCGTCCTCGATATTTACATCCGCGCCGGTCTCTTCCTGTATCGACTTGATGATCTTGCCGCCGGGTCCAATCACCGCGCCAATCTTGTCCTGCGCCACGGTGAGTACCGCGATCCTCGGCGCGTGCCTCGCGAGCTCCTTCGCCGGGGCCGGAAGAACGTCGGCCATCTTGCCAAGGATGTGGAGCCTGCCTTCCCTGGCCTGCTGCATCGCCTTGCGCATGATTTCGGGGGTGATGCCCTCGATCTTTATATCGAGCTGGAACGCGGTGATGCCGCTATCCGTGCCCGCAACCTTGAAGTCCATGTCGCCCAGGTGATCCTCCAGGCCCATGATGTCCGACAGGACGGCGAACTTGTCCCCTTCCATTATAAGGCCCATGGCGATACCCGCCACGGCCGATTTTACAGGTACTCCTGCGTTGAACAGCGAGAGCGAGCCCGAACAGACAGAGGCCATGGACGAGGACCCGTTCGATTCGAGAATCTCCGACACGACGCGGATGGTATAGGGGAATTCCATCTGCTCCGGAAGCACGTACTCGAGCGCGCGCTCCGCGAGCATGCCATGACCTATCTCCCTGCGTCCCGTTCCTCCGGTTCGCCCGGTCTCTCCGACCGAGAAGGGGGGAAAGTTGTAATGGAACATGTATTTCTTGTAACGCTCGCCCTCGATCGCGTCGAGCCGCTGCGTATCCGACACGGAGCCAAGCGTGATGATGCCCAGGCTCTGCGTCTGGCCCCTGGTAAACACTGCGGAACCGTGAGCGCGGGGAAGCACGCCGATCTTAATGTCGATGGGGCGTATTTCCGTAAGCCCGCGGCCGTCAGCGCGTTTTCCTTCGTCAAGGATGCGCTTCCGCATGATCTCGGCGTCAATTCCGTCAAGAATGCCGTACGCCTGTTTGATCGAGTCCGGATATTTCTCCTTGAGCTCCGCGGTCGCTTTTTCCACGATCGCCTTGAATGCGGCCTCTCGGTCCTTCTTTTCCTTCACGGAAACGAGGTCACCCACCGCGGAAAAATACCTGTCGCGGATCTCCTGCGCAAGCGCCTTGTCGCTGGCCTTGGGAACGTACTGAAGGGGAACCTTTCCCACTTTCTGCATGAGGTCGATCTGCGCATCGCAGATCTGCTGGATATTTTTATGCGCAAATTCGATCGCATCGAGCAGCGCTTCCTCGGTAACGTTTTTGGACGAACCCTCGATCATGGTCACGGCCTTCTTCGTGCCGGCGACCATGAGATCGATTTCGCTCGAATCCATTTCCCTGAAAGTCGGGTTGATCACGAGCGCGCCGTTCACCTTGCCTACGCGCACCGCGCCCACGGGCCCGTGGAAGGGAATGCCCGATACCGACAGGGCGGCCGAGGCCGCGTTGATGGCGAGCACGTCCGGCTGCGTCTGGTCGTCCGCCGAAAGCACGTAGATGATGATCTGGACCTCGTTCACGAAGTCGTCGGGGAAAAGGGGCCTGAGCGGCCGGTCCGTGAGACGGCTGGTGAGCGTTTCACGGTCGCTGGGCCTTCCCTCGCGCTTGATATAGCCGCCGGGTATTTTGCCCGCGCTGTAAAACTTTTCCCTGTAATCTACGGTAAGGGGAAAGAAATCCTGGTCTTCCCTCAATTCCCTGGAAACGACCGCCGACGCGAATACCACGGTATCACCGCACGTAACGGTGACGGCACCGTCCGCCTGCTTGGCGAGGTATCCGGTATTGAACCCGATCCTGTCCTTTCCTATTTCTACACTTGTATCAACAACACTCATTTTTTCCTCTCATTACATTTCTTTTTCGCTCCCGTTCGGACAGGCTGCGTAACACACACACACGTAAGCCACTAGCGCCTGAGTCCGAGCGATTCGATAAGGCTCCTGTACTTCATAAGATCCGTCTTCTTGAGATAGTCAAGAAGCCTCCTTCTCTGGCCCACGAGCTTCAACAGGCCGCGGCGGGAATGGTGATCCTTCTTGTGGACCTTGAAGTGCTCGGTGAGATGGTTGATCCGCTCGGTGAGGAGCGCTATCTGTACATCGGGCGAACCGGTGTCCTTCTCGTGCCTCTTAAACTGATCGATTACGTCTTTTTTTTCACGAATCATGAGAATTACTTCCTCCTGCAAAATATAATTTCAATGTGATGGTGCATTGAAAACATTCAAGTAATGTACCGTCCAATTATCGATGTCCGCTTCGGCAATAGCAATTAGATTTTTGCCTTCGTCGGCCACCCGGTACCTCGGGGTCCCGGTGCGGACTATCCCGATGGCCTCGGACCGGTCAAACATGGCGCCGTTCAACACCTTCCGTTTCGCGCCTTCGCTCACGGTTATGACGCCAAAGCCCTCGAGCGCTTCGAACGGACTCAAGGCGCAGTGCGCCCCGTCCCGTTCCCCGGCCATGATCGCCCCCAGGTCCTCGATCGTGGCCGCGTCGCCTACCCGGAACATCCCGGATTCGGTGCGGCGGAGTTCCGCCATGTGCGCCCCGGTGCCCAGCGCCTCACCCAGGTCGCGCGCGAGCGATCGTATGTAGGTGCCCTTTGAACAGCGCACGTCAACAACCAGGCTCCCGCGTTCAAGGTCGACTTCAAGGACCTCCAGGGAGCGGATCGTCACCGTCCGCTCGGCAAGGTCCACGCGGGCGCCCTGCCGCGCGAGGTCCGATGCCCTCTTCCCTTTTATCTTGAGCGCCGAGTAGCGCGGGGGACGCTGACGCAGCGTGCCCGTGAAACCGGCGGCCGCCTCGCGCACCTTGCGCTCATCGACGCGGGAGATGTCACGGGTATCAAGAACCTCTCCCTCGCCGTCATCGGTATCGGTCACGATCCCGAGCCGTATCGTCGCGGTATAGCGCTTGTCGCCCTCAAGGAAATACTGAGTAAGCCGTGTGGCTGAGCCGGTGCAGATTACGAGCAGCCCGGAGGCCGCCCTGTCCAGAGTTCCGGAGTGCCCTATCTTCCTGGTCCCGAGCAGCCTCCCCGCCTCTTCAATCGCCCTGTATGAAGTAATTCCCTTATGCTTATCGAAAAGAATTACCGAATTTTTCCAGTCCGTCACGCCCTTTATCAGAATTCCTATTCCTTGCCGTCATTTCCCTTGCCGGTATCTTCCGGCTTTTTTTCGTTTGCGCTCCTGTTGAGCTCGTCGATCAGCCCCACCATGCGCACTCCCTTCTCGATGGATTCGTCGAGCACGAAGCTGATCTTCGGGATCACCCTCAACTGGATCTCCCTGCCCACGATGCCCTGAATATAGCGCTTCGCCGATTCCAGGCCCGCCATGGTAAGCTTTTTTTCGGTCTCGTTGCCGAGCACCGACACGAACACATGCGCGACCGAGTAATCCCTGCTCAAATCGACGCCCGTCACCGTCGTAAAACCGATGCGCGGGTCCTTTATGCTGGAAAGGAGCGTATCGCCTATTACCTGCCGGATGAGCTCCTCGAGCCGTTCCTTCCTGTGCGTTGCCATCTGCTTCCTTTAATCGAGCGTCTTGGTGATCTCCACGGTCTTGTAGGTCTCGAAGGTGTCCCCTTCCTTGAGGTCGTTGAAGTTCTCGATCCCAAACCCGCATTCCTGACCGGCATCGACCTCCGATACGTCGTCCTTGAAACGTTTAAGCGATTTGAGCTGGCCGTCGAATATGACCACCCCATCGCGAATCACCCTTACCTTGTTCTTGCGCGCCATCTTGCCGGTAAGAAGGATAGCACCTGCTATGGCACCCACCTTCGAAATCTTGAACACCTGACGGATTTCGCCGGTCGAGGTGATCTCTTCCTTTATTTCCGGGGCAAGCATTCCCTCCATGGCGGCCTTGATCGAATCGGTTACCTCGAAGATGATGTTGTAGAACTTGATGGAAACGTGCTCGCGCGCGGCAAGATCGGAAACCTTGGCCGTGGGGCGCACGTGGTAGCCTATGATCACCGCGTTCGAGGCGGAAGCGAGCATGACGTCCGAATCGTTGATTCCGCCCGTGCCCGCGTGAATCACCTTGACGCGCACCTCGCTGGTGGACAGTTTTTCCAGCGATTCCTTGAGCGCCTGCACCGAGCCGTCCACGTCGGCCTTTATTATGACGCGAAGCTCCTGGACCTCGCCGACCCTGATCATCTCGTTGAGGTCTTCGAGCGTTACCTTGCGCACCTTCTTTGCCGCTTCCATGCGCTTCAGGTCGAGTCTCTTCTGAGATATCTGCTTCGAATACTTCTCCGAATCCACGACCTGGAACGGGTCACCGGCCGATGGAACGCCGGAAAGTCCCAGCACCTCTACCGGCGTGGACGGACCGGCTTCCTCGACCGCCTGCCCCTGGTCGTTGAACATCGCGCGGACCTTCCCGGAGTATATTCCGACCACGAAGGGATCGCCCACCTTGAGGGTTCCATTCTGAACGAGTATGGTCGCGACGGGACCCCGCCCCGGGTCAATGCGCGACTCTATCACGGTGCCCTTGGCCATGAGGTGCGCGTTCGCCTTGAGCTCGAGCATTTCCGACTGGATGAGGATGAGCTCGAGGAGCTCGTTTATCTTGATCTTCTGCTTCGCGCTCACCTCCGCGAATAGCGTGGTCCCGCCCCATTCCTCGGGGACCAGCTCGTAATTGGCGAGGTCCTGCTTGATGCGGGCAATATTGTTGTCAGGCAGATCGATCTTGTTGATCGCGACGATGATGGGCACCTTTGCCGCACGCGCATGGTTTATCGCCTCGATGGTCTGCGGCATGACGCCGTCGTTCGCGGCGACGACAAGCACCACGATGTCGGTCACGCTCGCACCGCGGGCGCGCATGGTGGTGAAAGCCGCATGGCCGGGAGTATCGAGGAAGGCGACCCTCTCGCCGTGCACGGTCACCATGTAGGCTCCTATGTGCTGAGTAATCCCTCCAAATTCACCGTCCACCACGTTCGTTGTACGGATCGCATCCAGGAGTTTCGTTTTCCCGTGGTCGACATGACCCATGACCGTAACGACCGGCGGGCGCTTGAGATTGCTCTCCGGATTGTCCACCTCTTCCTGGCGAATCACCGTTTCTTCGAACAGTGACACTACCTTGACCTCGGTGCCGTACTCCGACGCGAGTATCGACGCGGTTTCCGAATCGATGACCTGGTTGATCGTCGCCATCATGCCCAGCTTCATGAGCTTTGCGATAAGCTCGTTCGCCTTGACGTTCATCTTCTTCGCGAGGTCCGAAACCGTGATGCTTTCGGTGATCTCTATGTTCTTGGGAGTTACCGCTGAACGGTCCTGATCGGCCGCATGCCTTCCCTGCCCCTTGCGGCGCCTGAGGAAGATATCCTTCTCGCTCTTCTCCTTTTCCTTGAACTGCTTGCGCTTGGTATCCCTTTCCTTTTCAATTTCCTTGGATTTTTTCCTTTTGTCTTTTTCCTGGGCCGCCTGTTCGGCTTCCTTGTTTTCAGAGGCCGGCTTTGCCCCTCCGGCGTCGGGCCTGCGGTCGCCTGCCGGCCTGTGGTCTCCCGGCCTTCCCTGGGGGCGCGGACCGCCTCCGAAGGGTCTTCCCGGCCCGCCGTGGGGACGTGAAGGACCGCCCTGCGGCCTCCTGTCACCCTGGCCCTGCGGACGCGGACCGCTGTACGGTCTTCCCTGTCCGTCCCGCCGCGGCCCCCCCTGGCCCTGTGGTGCAGGACGCTGCTGCGCGGTTTCTCTCACCGGGGATTTTTTCTCTTCTGCGGGCTTTTTCTCTTCGACGGGAGCCTCTTTCGCCTTTCGCGATTCCTCTCCCATCTTTTCCTTCATGAGCTCGCTTGAAACATGGACCTTGCGTTTGAGCTTGATTTTCGCACCGGCGCGTTCCGCCGACTGTGCGGCCTTTTTTTCCAGGAGTTCACGGGTCGCTTTCGCACGATGTTCCTTTATCACCTCGATCTTTTTTTGCACAAGGAAGACGTCCTTCTCCCCAAGGTCGTCATCCTGCCCCGAGCACTGGATACCCAGGTCACGGCATATGGTTATGACGTCCTCGACCGAGACATGATTGACATTCGCAATATCGAGCGCTTTCATTTAGTACCTTAAGTTGCATTAATTGTCGCTTCCACGGGAACGTGCATGTATTCCCTTGCCGCTCCGTTTCCCTAACGCACCAGTTATTCCTGTGCGCCTGTCTCCTTCTCCTTCCCATTCCCTTCTTCGGTATCGCCTTCCTGGCCCTTGCCTGCCGCTTCGCCCTCTTCCTCGAAGTCGATGGACTCCGCAAGGATGTCCAGTATCTTCTTGGCGGTCTTTTCGCCGATTCCGTCAATCTTGATGAGATCCTCGTACGATGTTTCGACCAAGTCTTCCACCGACAGGATGCCCCCCGCCTCAAGCAGCTTTATGATGCGCGGCTCCAGTCCGGGAAGTTCCTCGAGCGGGGTTTCCTCCACGTCCTTCTGCGCGAAAAGCTGCTCCACCATCGCACGCGATTCGCTGGAGCTCAGGAACTCGCGGTACTGCTCCTCGGTCTTGATGTCGATCTCGAACCCGCAGAGCCTCGTGGCGAGCCGGGCATTGTGTCCCTGCTTCCCGATCGCGAGCTTGTACTGCTCCTTTTCCACGACGGCGATCACGCCGCCGGTGCGCGTTTCGATGACCTCGCGGGCGCGCGCCGGCGTAAGCGCGTTCGAAGCCATGATCTTCTTGTCGTTCACCCATTCCACTATGTCGATCTTCTCGCCTTCGAGCTCGCGGACAATTGATTGTATGCGAATGCCCTTCATGCCCACGCAGGCGCCCACGCTGTCGATGTCGTCCCGCTCGCTGGTGACCGCGACCTTGGTACGCAGTCCCGGCTCGCGCACGATGTTGGCGATCTTCACCACGCCGTCGTACACCTCGGGGATTTCCATTTCAAAAAGCCTCTGGATGAACTTGGGGTTCGTCCGCGAGAGCACGACGCCGGGGCCTTTCGTATTCTTCTGCACGGCAAGGACCAGCGCCTTGATGCGCTCGCCGGTCTTGAAATGCTCCAGCGGCGACTGTTCGCGCGCGGGAAGGATTCCCTCGGTCTTTCCAAGGTCCACGAAGATGGCGTCCTTGGTCTTCCTCTGCAGGTAGCCGTTTATGAGGTCCCCCTCCTTGTCCTTGAACTCGTTGTAGACGATGTTCTTTTCCGCTTCCTTTATCTTCTGTATGATCACCTGCTTCGCGGTCTGCGCGGCGATGCGGCCGAAGGATTCCAGGGGATTTTCCTCTACGTCGATTTCGTCCCCAAGCCTGACCTCGGGATTGACCCTGCGCGCATCGCCCACGTACACCTCTTCGGCGCGGTTGCGCGGGGAGTTCACGACCATCTTCCGGGATACGATCTTCACCGTGTTCCTGTCGCGGTCGAACACCACGCGTACGTTGGTATTGGATCCGTATTGTTTCTTGTACGCCGAGATCATGGCGGAATCGACGATTTCCTCGATCATCTCCCGGGGGATGCCCTTTTCCGTCGCGATCTGGTGCAGTGCTTCAAAGAAGTTGATGCTCATATCCTGTGATCCTCATCTGAATGGTGTCAGAATTCTAGATGCGCCGACTTAATCGCTCCCAACGCAACAGCCAGCTCTTCCTTTTCATCTTGCAAGATGACTTGATCGTTTTCGACCGCGGCTATCCTGCCCTTGAAAAAAACATGGGCGCCCTGCGGGACATTGAACACCACCTTGACCGGCGAGCCCTGGAACCTCCGGAATTCTTCCAGGTTCCTGACCTCCCTGTTGATTCCCGGCGAAGAGACCTCGGTAGAGT
Organism: uncultured Spirochaetota bacterium; assembly: GCA_937864375.1. GTDB lineage: Bacteria > Spirochaetota > UBA4802 > UBA4802 > UBA5368 > FW300-bin19. The sequence continues at coordinate 5,848 of CALMJO010000108.1, read as the reverse complement.
AATTGGGAAGTGCCCCGGATGCATCCAGCCTTCTCGTAAATTCCCTGGTAAACGCCTCGCAATCGGAAAGCGAGATACCCTCAAGGCTGTCCAACCTGACGATGATGCGCGAGTTCTGCCCCTTGAAAAGCAGATTCGCCTCGTATATCATATAGCCGAGATCGTGCGCCGCTTCATGCACGATCTCCAGCACCCTTTCCTTGACCCCGGGATTGTTCATAGCCGGACCGCTGTCTGTATCCAAAAAAGAGAGTGGCTGGTACCACTCTCTCCTTACATGCAGGGAAACACTTAAGGAAAAAGGAAAATCACTTTTCCATGAGCACTATGGGAATAACAGCTATTAATTTCAAGAATTTTTTCACCCGGGCCACAAATGGTTGACACAGGAGCCAAGGGAAAAAAAAGTGCTCAACCCGGCGGATAAGCTTATCCGGGCGATTTTTGGTCCCGGCCCGGTTTTTCGCGCACCCACTGCTTTAAATCCCATGGCTCGCAGAGGGTCCAGATATAGTCGGCGGTCGAACCCTCCCTCTGCCCGTGCAGCCCCGTTTCGCCCGCCTTGCGGTAAAACTCGTCGAATGCGGCCTCATCGGGAAACTCGACGACGATGAAGCATGACCTGCGCCTCCCGTCGTCGCTCATGTAACGGACCGGTTTCCACCCGGAAACGACGACTTTGCCCCCCAGGCCGTAAATGATCCTTCCCGCCTTGAGATTGTAGTCGCGATAGTCCTCTTCGCCGGTCATGGTAAACAGGTTCAATGCATAGATCACGACATGCCTCCTACATAAAGGCTTCCATGATGGCCTCGGCCATCAGGCGGTATCCCTCGACTGTGGGGTGTACCATGTCGAACTGGACGAGCTTTCGGAAATCGGCGCCCGCGGATATTTTTTTTCGCCAGTACTCGTGCACCCGGGCGATGGGAAGCTCATTTTCGCGCGCGAGCTCTTCGAGCCGGCCGTAGAACCTTTCCGCGACGGCGTTTTCGGCGTCGTTTCCGAGGGCGACTGAGGTCACGAGAAGTATATCCGCATCCGTCTGGGACTCGATCCTGTCGATCATGGCCTGGATATTGTTCCGGTATCGCTCCACCGGGTACCCGCTGAACGCGTCATTGAGCGCGAACTGGATGAACACGCAGTCGGGGCCGTAGGAAATCACGTCGTCGGAAAGCCGGTAGAGGCCGCCCTCGGCGGTGTCTCCGGGGATGCCCCTGTTCACGAGCCTCGCCCTGCTCCCGGGGAAACGCCCCGCGAGCATCTCTTCCAGGAAGTCCAGGTATCCCTTGCGCACCATCCAGCCCTGGGTGAGGGAATCGCCCAGCGCCACGATCGTGAGGGCCTCGCCGGAGGCAAGCTTGCGTTTTGTGGTTTCAAGGTTCATGTTTCATCCGGCGCCATATGCGCCGTGCATCAGGCTACTGGCGCCGGGCGTCGCCTGTAAAGTCCTTTTTGACGGAAGGCTTCCCGGCAAGCCGGTGAGAATATCGGCCCCCCGAGATTTGCTTGACTTTTACCGCCCGAGCAAAAGATATCCAGAAGATGCCCTGCAGTCTTCTTTAAAACAACCGTTGAGAGGGAACTCATGAGCGAGCGTGAATACAATTTTCAGGCAATTGAAGAAAAATGGCAGAAACGCTGGGACGCCGACAAGGTATTTCTTACCTCGCGCGACAGCTCCAAAAAGAAATACTACCTGCTCGAGATGTTCCCCTATCCCTCAGGCCGGCTGCACATGGGGCACGTGCGCAACTACACCATCGGCGACGTGGTCTCGCGCTTTTTAAGGAAGAAAGGGTATAACGTATTCCACCCCATGGGCTGGGATTCGTTCGGGCTTCCCGCCGAAAACGCGGCCATCAAGAACAACATCCCGCCCGCGCGCTGGACGGCCGAAAACATCAGCCACATGAAGAAGCAGCTCAGCATGATGGGCTTCTCGTACGACTGGACCCGCGAGGTTACCACCTTCCACGAGGATTACTACAAGTGGAACCAGTGGATGTTCATCAAGATGCACGAGAAGGGGCTCGCGTACAAGAAGCGCGCATCTGTCAACTGGTGTCCCGACTGCAACACGGTGCTTGCCAACGAGCAGGTCGTGGACGGCCAGTGCTGGCGCTGCGATTCCGTGGTCACCCAGAAGGACCTCGAGCAATGGTTCTTCAAGATCACGAAATACGCCGAGGATCTTTTAAACGGCCACGAGGCGCTCACCGGCAAGTGGCCGGAAAGGGTGCTCACCATGCAGAAGAACTGGATAGGCCGCTCGACGGGCCTCACGGTGAACTTCAGGCTCGAAAGCGGCGAAGACTTCCCCATCTTCACCACCAGGCCCGACACGATCTTTGGCGTGACCTTCATGGTGATCGCCCCCGAGCATCCCCTGCTGGACAGGATCGAAAATCCCGGGGTCCGGAAATTCATCACGAAGTTCCGCGCGCAGTCAATCATCGACAGGCTTTCGGACGAAAAGGAAAAGGAGGGGGTCGATACCGGTATAAAGGTGATCAATCCCTTCAACGGCGACAAGGTCCCGCTCTACGTGGGCAACTTCGTCCTCATGGAATACGGGACGGGCGCGATCATGGCGGTTCCCGCGCACGACACACGCGACTTCGCCTTCGCCAGGAAATTCGGCATCCCCGTCAAGGTCGTGATCGACCGTCCCGGCGATCCCCTGGACGCCGCGACGATGACCGACGCGTACATCGACGAGGGGATTTGCATCGACTCGGGCCCCATCAACGGGATTAACAACATGGACGCGATCGAGAAGATCTCGGATTATGCCGAGCAGAAGGGCATAGGCAAGAGGGAGATCAATTACCGCCTGAAAGACTGGCTCATCTCCCGCCAGCGCTACTGGGGATGTCCCATCCCGGTCATCTACTGCGACTCCTGCGGCCCTGTCCTCGTACCGGAGAAAGACCTTCCCGTGGTGCTGCCCACCGAGGTGGATTTCCACGGGGACTCGCGCTCCCCGCTCATTTCCATGGAGAGCTTCTACAAAACGAAATGCCCCAAGTGCGGCGGCGACGCACGGCGCGAAACCGACACCATGGACACCTTCGTGGATTCCTCGTGGTACTTCGACAAGTTCACCTGCCCCGGTTCAAAGGACATGTTCGACAAGGCCGAAGTCGACTACTGGATGCCGGTCGACCTTTACATCGGGGGGATAGAGCACGCGGTGCTGCACCTCCTGTACGCGCGCTTCTTCACCATGGTCCTGAACGACATGGGCCTCTTGAAATGCAGGGAGCCGTTCGAGCGTCTCCTCACCCAGGGCATGGTCATCAAGGACGGCGCCAAGATGAGCAAGTCGAAGGGAAACGTCGTCGATCCCGATGATATCACCAAAAAGTACGGCGCCGATACCGTGCGCCTCTTCATGCTCTTCGCCTCGCCCCCCGACAAGGACCTGGACTGGTCCGACAAGGGCGTGGAGGGAAGCTACAGGTTCATTGGGCGCGTCTGGCGCCTCCTGGGAAAGCAGCAGGAGCTTTTCATCGATAATTCGAATCCGGATTCGCACCAGCTCACTCCCGCGCTGTCGAAATTCCGCAAGGAGGTTCACCGTACCGTCAAGATAGTGACCAATGACATCGAGGAGCGCATGCAGTACAATACCGCGATCGCGCGCATGATGGAACTGGTCAATGCGTGGTACCAGTTCCCGGAGGAAGAATGGGCGTCTCCGGCCGGCCGCGCGGTGCTTTCCGAGGCCATGGAAAAGCTCCTGGGCATGCTTTCGCCGTTCGTACCCCATGCGGCCGAAGAGATGTGGGAGATGCTTGGCAAGAAGACCATGCTCATGAACCACGAGTGGCCCTCTTTCCGCGATGAGCTCGCCGTCCGTGACGAGGTCGAGCTGGTCTTCCAGGTGAACGGCAAGATCCGCGCGCGCATCATGGCTCCCGCCGACCTTCCCCAGGCGGAGATGGAAGCGCTCGCGCGCGCCGAAGAGCGCGTGAAGGAATTCATCGCAGGCAAGCAGATCGTCAAGGTGATCGCGGTACAGGGGAAGCTCGTGAATATAGTCGTGAAGTGATTCGGGCCGTTCAGCGCGCAAGATAGCTGTAGACGAACGCGGCCCCGATCGCCAGGCGCACCCCGGCGTCAAAATACACGAGATGACGGAGGGAGGACTCGTCCATGTCGACGGTGGTGGCGTCAAAGAGCCTCCGGATCCTGTTCGCATAGAACAGTATGAACGGGCCGGTGAACACGAGGATAATACCGAACCCGAACACGAAAGCGTTCATAGGCGCATTGTTATAGCAGGTCAGGGGCAGGCCCAGCGCGATGAGAAGCGCCCCGTGCAGGAAGAAGAAGCGGTTGCCCACCCATGCCTTCCAGAACGCGAACATCCGCGCAGGCATCGCAAGCTCAACGCACCCGGTGACGAGCAGTACGGCGCCAAAGACCAGTATGTAAAGGCTGTGCAAGACCATGGTATTTCGCCTCGCTTCGAGTAAATGATTACCCCCGCGCCGGCGGCTTCCTGCAAGTAAAAATCCTCCGCGGTACCTGTTTTTGAGAAATTATTTTCATTGACAGATATGCTTTCACGCATGGCATAGTTTTGAGTTTTGGATGAACGCTAAAAGCCGGAGGCCAGACATGACAATTGAACGAAAAGAGCGTATTCGTTTCGCGAAGATAAACAGGCACTTTGAAGTCGAAGAGGTCGCAGTCCCGAACCTTTACCGGGACATATTCCCTTACGATAAGGTGTGCAAGGTCCCCTTTGACAACCTGCTCCAGCCACTCAGTCCCTCACGCAGGTTCCGAATCTCGGATACTACTTTTCGCGACGGCCAGCAGGCGCGTCCGCCCTATTCCGTGGAGCAGATTGAAAAGATCTTCCAGTTTCTCCACAGGCTTTCGGGGCCCAACGGTCTCATTTCCCATTCCGAGTTTTTCCTCTATACCAAGAAGGACCGGGATGCGGTCGAGGCCTGCCGCAGAATGGGATACCGCTACCCCAGGATAACCTCCTGGATCAGGGCCAACAAGAAAGACTTCGAGCTCGTCAAGCAGATGGAAATCGAGGAGACGGGCATTCTCACCTCGGTATCCGATTACCATGTTTTCCTGAAAATGAACAAGACCCGCAGGGAAGCCCTGAACGATTACCTTGATATCGTGTATACCGCGCTCGAAAACGGCATCATTCCCCGCCTTCATTTCGAGGACATCACGCGCGGCGACATATACGGTTTCATAATCCCCTTTATCCAGAAGCTCGTCCAGATCATGGAGCAGGGAAAGCTTCCAATAAAAGTGCGCCTTTGCGATACCATGGGATACGGAGTCACCTATCCCATGTCGGGCCTTCCCCGCTCGGTGCCAAGGCTCGTCCGTGCGATCATCGACGACGGCGGCTTCCCCGGCGAGTACCTCGAATGGCACGGCCACAACGATTTTCACCGCGGGTTCACCAATGCGACCTACGCGTGGATGTACGGATGCGAGACCGTCAACTGCACGCTGCTCGGATTCGGGGAGCGTACCGGCAATACCCCGCTCGAGGCAATGGTCGTCGAATACATATCCCTCACGGGGGACGACGACGGCATCGATCTGACCGCGATCACCGACATGGCCCACTACTTCGAGTCTATAGGCTTCCGCATTCCCGAAAACTTCCCATTCGTGGGCGCCGACTTCAACGTCACGCGCGCCGGCATCCACGTGGACGGCCTTATCAAGAACGAGGAAATCTACAACATATTCAATACCGAGAAGCTTTTAAAAAGACCCATCGCGATCGCCATAACCGACAAGAGCGGCGCCGCCGGCATCGCCAAGTGGATCAACAGCCACATGGGGATCA
>CALMJO010000107.1 GCA_937864375.1 uncultured Spirochaetota bacterium | reverse complement strand
GTAAACCGACTCGCCTGCGCGCGCGCAGAAGGCGCCGTCCGCGTAAAGGATTTCGATCGTGCCGGCCGTTATGGGCGCGCCCGTGCCCTCGTCGGAACACGAGGCGCCGCGGGGAATCGTGATCAGGATCCGGTCGAGATCGCCGGCCTTGAGCGCCTTGAGGTGCTTCGAAAGGACCTGTATGCGCACGCGCGTGCCGGTTTCCTCGTCCCCGCCGCCCGCGCGAACGGGCGCGCCCAGGGCGCACGCGAGGGCGATGCAGGAGAGCGCGCGCAGCGCGCGGTGGATGGGTGCCAAGCCTGTGTTCATGCGATCCGGAGCATTGTATCACGCGCGAGGGCGGGGTATGTTCCCCGCCCTCGTGCAGAGTTCCCGGCAAATTTGATGCTACTTCTTCCGTATGATGAAACGCGTGGGAGACGCCCATCCCTGAATGGAAGGCTCGTACATGCATTCCATGCGGGAGGGCTTGACGAGAAACTCGCCCGGCAGCTCCGCGCGCATGATGTAGGCGATCTCGTACACCTCGTTCTTCACAAGCCCGGTGAAGAAGAAGACCATGCGGTTGTCCCACTGCTCGGCGTGGGCGTAGGGCTGGTAGTCCCCGTAGGCGTTCTTCATGACCACCTCGAAGCCGCTGGGCAGGTAATCCTCGAGCACCAGGTACTCGAAGCTGTCCTGCGCGCGGAACTTCACCTTGACCATTATCTCGTCGCCCACCTTGAGCGCCTTCTTGTCTCCAATCTCCTCGGGCACCAGGTACTCGGCGCCGTTCGCGTCGCGCACGCGCATCACCGAGTAGTAGCGCCGCGCGAGCGAGAGGCCGTTCTCGAGCGCGCGGACGCTCCGGTCCTCGGACTTGAACAGCGACAGGAGCCCTGCGTCCCTGAAGTAGAGGTTGCCGTTAAGCGCAACCTCGAAGATCGCGTCCGGTCCCGCCGTGCCGCGCGCGGCTACATTGAATGCGGTCGCGCCTGCGCCGGGAAGCTTCACGGTCGCGCTGAGCTTTTCCCAGTCCCTCAGGGTCTTCGTGTCGTAGGCGATGGTGGCGATGTCCTTTCCATCCAAGCTGAAGACGATGCTGCCGCTCGTCGTGAGCGCGCCGCCGCGCCCCTCGAGGAACTTGCAGAAGGCGAAGAAGACGTGCGCCGTTTCCTTGGTGGAGGTCCAGGCACCGCCGCGCATGCGCCTGCAGATGGACGCGACGATAGAACCCGGGACAGTGGAGGCGTCGCCCGCATCAACAAGCGCCGCGAGCACGTGCGCCGTCGTCTCGTTGGACGCTCCCTGCCAGCTCCACGTACTGGCGCCGGACGGCCAGAACACACCCTTGCCGTCGGACTGCTGGAGGTTTTTCAGGGCGGTTACCTGTGCGGGGAGGAGCTTCCCGATCCCTGCCTTGTCGTCGGCCGTGATCGACTGAATGCCCTGCGCCAGCGCCATCGCGCGCACCAGGAAGGATTGCGCGTAGGCGGAGAGCGCGGGCTCCTGGGTAAGCGCGGTGTAGACCGACTTGCTCCATTTTCCGTGGAGCGCGTAAATGTACAGGAGGTATGCCTTCGCGTCGGACGAGTGCTTCGTCTGTTCCTGCAGCATGCGCTCGACGGCCTGCATTCCCTGACGCACGCTCTCGCCGTCGATCGCATAACCGAGCTTTTTCGCGGTGTAGAGCGCGTAGAGGACGTAGCCAGTGATGAACTCGTTCCCACGGTCGCCGCTCCACCATCCCCAGCTCCCGTCCTCGTTCTGCATCTGGACGATGCGCTGGAGGCCCACGGTTATCTTGTCCTCCAGCTCCGGGTCCACGGTGACGTCGCCCATGCCCTTCCGCGCGAGGAGCGCCTTGAACGCGAGGTTCGGGAGGAAGCGGCTGATCGTCTGCTCCACGCAGCCGTAGGGATATTCGGCCAGGTATTTCGAGGCGCGCATGAGCTGCGCGATGGGCGTCGGGTGGACCGTGATCGTGACGGAATCCGGACGGTACTCGAAGTCATCGGTGGAGCCGAGGGGAGTAAGCGTCACCTCGCGGTTGCCCGCCATGTCTCCCAGCCCGTAGAGCTTGTAGGGGACGCCCCTTGACTGGACGGGCACGCTGAGCTTGAGCGCGTCCTTCGCCTGCGCGTCGGCGAACGCCTGGAAGTAGAGCTTGAGCGACTCCCTTCCTTCCGGCACCTTCACGTCGTAAAACGCGCGCGCCGAGCCGAAGGCGGGCAGCGAGATCTTCGCCTTGTCCCCCGGTTCCACGACCGTGCCGTCCACGCTGAACTCGGTGCTCACGGCCTCGAGGCCGCGCGCCGCGTTGCTGTTCACGATCCCGATGAGCGAAAGCGAGTCGCCCTCGGTGAAGAAGCGCGGCCTGCCGATGCGCGCGACCAGGTCCTGCGTCACGAGCACCTCGCTCTTTTTCTCGCCCACGCGCCCCTGGCGGTCGTGCCCGCGCAGGGTGAGCCGCCAGGTCGTCAGGTTGTCGGGAACGGTGAAGGAGAGCTCCGCCGTCCCTCCCGCGCCCGTGCGGATGTCCGGTTTCCAGAAGGCGGTGTCCTCGAACTTCTCGCGCACCTTGATCTTGCCTTCCTTGCCCGCGCCGGCGAGTATGGTGATGGGGTACGAGTAGTTCGTGAGCACCCAGTTGGAGATCTTCGAGTAGAAGAAGTCGCGCATGCGCGGCGTGTGGTCGTAGCGGATCTGGTAGATCGCCTCGTCCACCACGCCCAGCGACACGTCGGCGTCCGCCGGGCGTCCCGCCGCGTCCGTGGCCGTGATGACCACCTTAACGGAGTCGCCGGGAAGGTAGCGCTCCCGGTCCGCCTTCACGGAGAGCCTGAGCTCGGTGTCCGGGTCAGGGATGGATACGCCCGTGGAGGCGACGAAGAGGGCGCGGTTGCGCTGCATGGTCGCCGTGATGTAGAGGTTTGGCGCATAACGTGACTTGATGTTTATCTTCACGGGGGTGATGTTCCCGGTCATCTTCACCACGCGGGATTCGTACACGTCCCTGCCCTCGAGCGTGATGCACACGTAGGCGTCGTTGAAGCGGCTCTTGAGGAGGCAGGTGATCTCGCCGGGCTTTTCGAGCTCGGTCGTGTTCACCGCGAGCTCCAGGTTCTTGAAGCGCGACTCGATCTTGTAGCCCAGGTTCGAGTATATCCACACGACGCGGCTGGCCGTGATGACGTTTTCCTTTTTGTCGCGCCCGGTCGCGACGATGTCGAACTCGCCGTAGATGTCGAGCTTCCCGGGAAGCTCGA
>CALMJO010000106.1 GCA_937864375.1 uncultured Spirochaetota bacterium | reverse complement strand
CCGCTGCTCCTGACGAATATTTTCATAGGCGCAGCAATCGCGTACCTCTTCGCGCGCCGGGTGGCGGACAGGAAGGCGGCCGCAATCTCGCTCTTCCAGGATTATTTTCTCATCGTGCTCGTCGCCGCCGTAGCGGCGTCGGGCATGTACCTGCGCTACTTCGACCGCGTCGACCTCCTCGCGGTGAAGGCGTACGCGACGGGCCTCGTAACGCTTCGCCCGGCTCTTCCCGCGGACGCGACGCCGTTCTTCTACGTGCACCTCGTGCTGGTGTCGGTCCTCGCGGCGGCAATCCCGGGGAGCAAGATCATGCACATGGCTGGGGTGTTCTTTTCGCCCACGCGCAACCGCGCGGGTAACAGCAGGCGCGCCCGCCACGAGAATCCCTGGAACCCGGAGGTCAAGGTGCACACCTACGCGGAGTGGCAGGAGGAATTCCGCGACAAGCTCGTGAAATCAGGCTACGAACTCGAGAGGGACGATCATGGCTGAAAAATACCTGCCCAAAGACCTGCAGGTGATCGGACCCCTCCCCAAGACCGCGTGGACCGGTCTCCCCGTGCAGATGAAAAAGGGATCCTACAGCCACGCCGGCTCGCAAAAGCACGCCGCCTACCTGGGACTTCCCAACCCGCGGGAATGGCAGCCGCACGACGACGACTGGAAGCTCCCGGACGACTGGAGGGAGATTCTTATAAAGGGGATGCGGGAGCGCCTTGAAAAATTCCGCTCCTTCAGGCTCTTCATGGAAACCTGCGTGCGCTGCGGCGCCTGCGCCGACAAGTGCCACTTCTACCTTGGAACGGGCGATCCTAAAAACATGCCGGTGCTGCGCGCGGAGCTCCTGCGCTCGGTGTACCGCGGCGAGTTCACCCTTTCCGGAAAGCTTTTTGGAAGGCTCGCGGGAGCGCGGCGCCTCAGCATGGACGTGGTAAAGGAGTGGTTCTACTATTTCTACCAGTGCACGGAATGCCGGCGCTGCGCCGTCTACTGCCCGTACGGCATCGACACCGCGGAGATCACCATGATGGGCCGCGAGCTCCTGGACCTCGTGGGCGTGAACATAAACTGGATCGTGGAGCCGGCCTCCAACTGCTTCCGCACCGGGAACCACCTGGGGATCCAGCCGCACACCTTCAGGGAGAACATCGAGTTCGCCGCCGACGAGATCAGGGAGATCACCGGGATCACGGTGGAGCCCACCGTCAACCGCAAGGGGGCCGAGGTGCTCTTCATCATACCCTCCGCCGACATCTTCGCCGACCCGCACATCTATACCTTTTACGGCTACCTCATGCTCCTGCACGAGATGGGAATCGATTACACCTTCAGCGCCTACGCGTCCGAGGGAGGGAACTTTGGTCTCTTCCACTCCAACGGTCTCATGAAGCGCCTGAACGCGAAGATCTACGCCGAGGCGAGGCGCCTGGGCGTGAAGTGGATCCTGGGCGGCGAATGCGGCCACATGTGGCGCGTGATGCAACAGTACATGGACACGATGAACGGCCCGGCCGATTTCCTCGAGGTGCCCGCGTCCCCGGTGACCGGCACGGTGTTCGACCACGCCCGCTCCACGAAGATGGTGCACGTGTGCGAATTCACCGCCGACCTCATCCACCACGGGAAGGTGAAGCTCGATCCCTCGCGGAACGACCGCCTGAAGGTGACCTATCACGATTCCTGCAATCCCGCGCGCGCCATGGGGCTCTACGACGAGCCGC
>CALMJO010000105.1 GCA_937864375.1 uncultured Spirochaetota bacterium | reverse complement strand
CACCTCTCTATTCGTCGGCAGCGTCAGATGTGTATAAGAGACAGTCTTTAATGTCCAATAAAGTTCTCAAAACCTTACAATATGATTCGTACCTTGTTGCAATATATAGTGCTTTCCCAAATAATTTGAAAAATACATCGGTTTCTTTTGTATCTGCTGTTAAATAATACCAAAATGGGGGGAACATAAATTTCCTATAATTTTTTTAAAAGATCTCACCGTTACATTAGAACCTTAGAGTGTCGTGTAACCCCGCACATTTCGCAGTATGTGTAGCTATTGTTCTGGTAATTCCAAGAATACCTTCATCCACAAAAAGTTCATTAGAATGTGATGTATCTCACTGCGGTCGGCCTACGGCCACGGCTCCCAATCGCCCCAATTTTTAAGGTAGCTCTCGTACGCGCTCACCTTCTCCTTGTTCACGAACAGGAAATCCCTGGTCCGGCGCACGATGTCCTGTTCCGCGTCAATGCCAAGCTCTCCTAAAAGCACGCGGGTGCGCAGGAACACGAAGTAGGTGTCCAGCACGTCCTGCACGCAGTAATCGTTGATCTCTTTCATCTTCCCCTGGCGGAACATCTCGTGTACCTGGTCGCCGCTTGTCTCCGTCTTGCCGGGCTTGCCCAGCACCTTGGCCAGGAGGTTGAGTCCCCCGTTCATGCGGATCGCGTTGTAGTTGGAGAGCCAGTCGTGAAGGTCAATGTGCCTGGTCCCGAAGCGGAAGCGGGTCCCGAACTTGTCCTTCATGTGGCGCTTCACCGTGAAGCCGTACCGGAAGGCCATGAGCTCCAGCAGCGGTATGTCGAAGCCCCGGCCGTTGAAGGTCACGAGCGAGGCCTCGCTGTAGAGCTTTTCCGCGCCGAGCCAGAAGAGTCGCACCATCTCGCGGGGCCTGTGCTGCGGGGCGTCCAGCGACACGACCTCGGCGAGGGTGAAGTCATTCCTCACCTTTGCGACGCAGATGGACACCGGGTAGTGGAAGGTCACCGGGATGAAGTCGCTCATGCCGTCGGAATTTTCCAGGAGCTCCTTCCGGAAGGCGTTCACGGCCTCTTCCTCGGGAATGTCCTCCCCGGGATTGCGCACCATCTTGATGAGCCGCCCGTCGGGAACGGACTCTATGTCGAACACGAGGTACTTGATGTCGTCCCCGGCCTGGGTGTGTACATGGGTAACCATTCTGCTTCCATCCTGTTATTGCGGCGCCGCGCATACATTACAAAGGCGCGGATTTCCATCCGCGCCTTCGCGATTCGTTGCGGTGATAATCGGCGCAGCCTATTTTTTGAGCTTCGCTTCGAGCTTGGCTATGTAATCCTTTATGAAAGGATCGGTTTCCGTTTCCTTCGCTTTTTTAAGGGCGTCGATCGATTTGGTTGAGCCCACGCGCGAGATCGCGAGGATCGCGGAATAGCGGACGTCCGCGTCGCTGTCGCTCACGAGCGCGTTGTTGAGCACGTCCACCGAGTCTTCCTGCTTGATGAGGCCCAGGGCTATAATCGCGTACATGCGCACCTTCGCGCTGTTGGCCTGCTGGACGAGTCTCATGAGCTCGGGGACCGCGCCCTTTTCCTCTTCCTTGCCCAGCCAGTCGGCGGCTTCCATGACGGCGGTTTCGTCCTTGCTGGCGAGGTCGGATATATACTCCTGCGCTGTCTTGGGCTTCTTGGCTTCCTGGGCGAACGCGATCGCAGCGGCGAATACGCATATGACCATTATCGTTAAGAACTTTTTCATTATGCACCTCGACGGTTAAATATATGCAGTGCGCACTGCCGCGCCCAACGGGCGCCGCGGATAACAATTCCTTGGGTGAAGCGTAGTGTAATTGGAAAATAATGTCAATTCTTTTATTTTCCCGGCATTTTGGGCGCCGGAGAACGGGGGCTTTTTGCTTGACCATGCTCCTTTTCCATGACATTACTGTCTGGACGCGCGGACGGGGAAACGAACATGAAACCGGTTAAACCCGACATAGCATCACCGGGAGGCATGACGCGCCGCTCCCTCCTGGAGCTGTGCGGCACCGCCGCCGCCGCGGCATGCGCGCAGTCCCTCGCGCCCCTGGCCGGGCTCGCAGCGGGTGACGCCCGCCCCAATATCGTCTTCATCCTGGCCGACGACCACCGCTGGGACGCGCTGGGCTCCATGAATCATCCCGTCATCACCACGCCAAACCTGGACCGCCTCTCGCGCGAAGGGGTGCATTTCACCAACGCCTTCGTGACCACGTCGCTGTGCAGCCCCTCGCGGGCGAGCTTTCTCACGGGCCAGTACGCACACACGCACGGCGTGAGGAACAACCTCACGCCCTGGCGCGGCGAGAACGTCACCTTCCTGGAGCTCCTGAAAAGCGCGGGCTATGACACCGGGTTCATCGGGAAATGGCACATGCCCGGCGAGGGGCTGCCCAGGCTTCGCGGCATCGACCGTTTCGTGTCATTCACGATACAGGCGGGACAGGGGCGCTACTTTGACTGCCCGCTCTAC
>CALMJO010000104.1 GCA_937864375.1 uncultured Spirochaetota bacterium | reverse complement strand
ACATAATTCATCAGATGAATTATGTTCATTCAACAATTATTTGCTCCCTCACCCCCTCCCCTCCCACAGCGCCTGCATCTCCCTCGACTCCATCACCCCGCCGTGCAGGTGCGCCGTCGCGGAGAACACCATGGCCCACGCGACCGCACGCGCCTCAATGGCGCGGTATGCCCGGAGCGGCCCCACCATGACGGGCCCCACCACGCGCGCGAGCGCGCTCCCGATTTTTTCCGCGGTGCGTACCTCTGCGCGCTCACCCAACAGGAGCGAGGGGCGGAACACGTGGACCGACTCGAACGGGAACTCGCGCACGGCGCGCTCCACCTCCCCCTTGACGCGGCTGTAGAAGATTTTCGATTTGGGATTGGCGCCCAGGGCGCTGATGATGAAGAAGCGCTTCGCCCCGTTTGCAGAGGACTCCCGCGCGAGGGTGACCGGATATTCATAGTCCACCTTGCGGAAGGCGTCCTGCGAGCCCGCTTTTTTTATGGTGGTGCCAAGACAGCAGTAGACGTCGTCCGCCTTCGCGGCGCGCCTGACGGACGCGGGATCGTTAAAGTCCACGACATGCTCGCGGAGCTTCGGGTGGGTGATCCCGAGCGGCCGGCGGACGAGGGCGTGCACCGTGGCATAGTACGCGCTCTCGAGGAGGAACTCCAGGCAGTGCCCGCCGGTGAGCCCGCTCGCCCCGGCGATGAGCGCGGTCCTGCCCTGCGCGGCGCCCTTTTTGGACAGGCCCTTCTTCTTCGCCGACCTGCCGATCGAACCCCTCGATTTTGCCGCCTTCTTCGCCATGACGCACCCCCGGGAGTGTTTGCGTTAATAACCACGGAGATTATTGCCGATCGGCTGAGTCCCGTCAATCAAATCCGGCCTTCCCGTACGGATCTTGTCGCGTCCTCTTCCACCGTCATGCCGGGCATTGCTCCACCGTCATGCCGAGCGGAGTTGAGGCACGCAGTCTCCCCGGAAACAGCTTACCTCCCCGGCGTGGGCTCTCCGCACGACCAGTCGGCGGAGGTGCCGGAGTCCGGGACGGGAAGCCTCGCGGCGGATTGGCCGTCGGCGCAGGAGGGGGATTTGGCCGCGCCCCATTCGGCGGGCGCGGGGAATTCGGACGAGCCTCCCTCCAGGTAGACGGCGTCGAGGACCGTCCCGGCGCCGTCGCGCAGGAACACGGCCTCGCCGGCGTTGTTGAGCGCGAAATTCACGCCGGTGAAATCCGGGTAGATGGAATAATACGCGAAAAAGGCGTCGCGTCCCCTGGCGACGGTAATTCGGCCTCCCGCGGGGATAGCGCTTCCCTCCGGAAAGGTGAAGGGCGTACTCGAGCCAGTGCCGTCGATGAGCTGGAGCCCTGCGAGGTCGCAGCCGCGCGCGCCCCGGTTCTCGATCTCGATGAATTCCAGGTCGGTTTCCGGCGCGGGAGGGTCGTAGCAGACCTCGGCGATGACGAGGCCCGAGTAGTCGGGCGCGGGCACGACCGTGAAGGCGCGCTCGTCGGCAAGGCCGGCGTAACGGGCCGTAAGCGATTCGGCCCCCTCCGACACGGCGGTCACCACCGCGGATTCGCTCACGCTGGCGACGGACCCGTCGCCGCATTCCCATGACGCGCTCGCGGGCGCAAGCTCGTCGCGCGTCCCGTCGGCGCGCAGCGCGAAGAGCCGTGCCTGCATGGACTCTCCAGTGCGAAGCCTTGCCGCTGGGATGTAAACGCTGACCGCGACGTACGCTGCCGATTCCCCGCCCGCGGGCTCCCGGTATTCCTCCGGATACCCGCAGGCAAGGCACAGGGCCCACAACAGCACGCATGCGCTGCAAAATTTCATGACTCCTCCCGGACGTGCGGAATTTTTCACTCTTCCTGATACGAACGGGCGCGCCGCGTTGTGAATCTTTTTTGCTTGAATTGCCGAGGCGATCGCCTAGAATTCGCACGACCCGGGAAGCCACGGAGGAATGATGAAAGGAAAGCATCGCGCAGGAAGTACGGGAGCGCTGGCGGCGGCCGCGGCGATTTTCCTGTGCATGGGCGGCTTTCTCACGCCGCGCCTCTTCCCCGAGGACGCCGCAGGGCCCGACGACGGGGCCTATGTCTGGATGATGGCCCTCCCGCGCGCGCTCTCGGGGACTCTGGGCGAGGTGCGCGGCTACTCCTTCCACAGCGGGATCGACGTCAAGACGCGCATGCGCACCGGCTACCCCGTGCTCGCGGCGCGGCCGGGGCGCATCACGTACGTCAGCTCGTCGGACGCGGGATACGGGAACGGCATCTTCCTGAACCATCCCGACGGGCGGCAGTCCGTGTACGGGCACCTGGAGTCGTTCGAGGACGGCTCGTCGCGGCTCTGGTCCATCGTGAACATCGCGAAGCTCCTGTACAACAGTGAGACCGTGGAGCTCTACTTCCGCCATACCGCGCTCGACTACCCGCGCGGCGGCGTGATCGCCTACTCGGGCGAGTCCGGTTCCGGGCCGCCGCATCTCCATTACGAGGTGCGCGCGGGCGACACGTTCGTAAATCCGCTGGCGCTCATCCAGGTGGAGGACAACGAGCCGCCGGTCATCGAAAGCGTCTACGTGTGCGCCGAGGAATCCGGCACCACCATGTTCGAGCGCAAGGTTCCGGTGAGTCTAAGGGACGGCGTTTACTGGGCCGCGGAGGAAACGCTCGAGATGGGCACGCCCGGAAAGGCGTATCTGAAGCTGGGATGCTTCGACCGGGTGAACGCGCATAACAGCTGCACCGTGTACCGCATAACGGTCCATGACGGCGTACGCTTCGTCTACGACCTCCGCTTCGACCGGATACGCGCGGCGGACTTCCAGTACGGGCGCCATATATTCGACGTGTCCAAGTCCACGATTGACGGCACCGTGAGCTACACGCACTTCCTGTGCCGCAGGCCCGGCAACGCATTCCAGGGACTCGCGACCGTGAACGACGGGTACATCCCCGTGGACGGGGTGAAGCGCACCTGGACGATCACCGCGTACGATTTCAGGGGGAACTCGTCGCAGGTGAAACTCCAGATCGCGGCGCGCCCCGGGGCGCGCGACGCGTCGTGGAGGGACGCCTCCTCCGGGGGATGGTTCACGGCCGGCAGCGGCGAGCGCGGCTTCACCCTCTACGCGCAGCCGGGAAGCACGGCGGGCATGACCTTCCTGGGGGCCGAGGAGGTCCCACGGGAACGGCTCGCGGAGATCATTCCCGCCTCCGCGCCGGCGCTCGACGACATCCTGGCGGTCTTTGCCGTGCGCCCCTTCGACGCGCTCTATAACGGACAGGTCACCATTTACGTAAAGACCGGGCTTCGTCCCGATGCCGGGGACAGGAAAAAGATCTCGCTCTACCAGTTCTTCGAGGGAAAAAGCCCAAAGCTTCTCGCTACGAAATACGATCCCGCATCGGGGACCTTCACCGCGTCCACCTACCGCAACGGCTGTTTCGCGCTCATGCGCGACGCGGCGGCGCCGGTGTTTTCCATGCCGCCCACCTTCGAGTTCATCGAGGACACGCGCACGTCACGAAGGGTCCGCCTCTACGTGAGCGACGCGCTTTCGGACATCGATCCCGAATCGTTCGAATGCATGGTAGACGGGGAGAGCGTTCCCGGGCGCTACGACCGCGATCGCTACTGGGTGGAAATGAACCTGCCGCGCACGATCGCCGACGGTGCGCTGCACCACCTGTGGGCGCGCATAGCCGACCGCGCCGGGAACGCGGGGACCTTCCGCACGCTCATGTGGTAGGCGGTGCTCCCGCCGCGGAAGGGCGCAGTACCGCGGCGGATCGATCCGGGCCGAATCGATCCTTACTGCGCGGCGGAGAGCTCCCGCGCGCGGATTCCCGCCTTTTTCCTTTCGCTTTCGTCCAGAATGGTCTTGCGGATGCGGATGGACCTGGGGGTCACCTCGACGAGCTCGTCCTCGTTGATGAACTCGAGCGCCTCCTCGAGCGAAAAGACGATCGGGGGCGTGAGCCGGATGGCCTCGTCGCTCCCGGAGGCGCGCATGTTGGTGAGCTTCTTGGACTTCTGGACATTCACCACGATGTCGCCTTCCTTGTTGTTCTCGCCCACGACCTGTCCCTCGTACACGCGTTCGCCGGGAGAGACGAAGAATTTTCCCCTGGCCTGCAGGCTGTCCAGCGCGTAGGCGACGACCTCGCCCGTCTGCATGGAGATGAGCACGCCGTTCTGGCGGTGCGGGATGGACCCCTTGAAGTACTCGTACTGGTAGAAGCGGTGGTGCATGACCGATTCGCCCGAGGTCGTATTCAGGAGCCGCGTGCGAAGGCCTATGAGTCCCCTGGAGGGAATGTGAAACTCGAGCCGCTGGCGCGCGCCCATGTGCTCGATGTGCTTGAGCTCGCCGCGCTTGCGGCTCACGTTCTCGATCACCCTGCCCGCGTGCTCGGCCGGGACGTCCACCACCAGGAGCTCGACGGGCTCCGCCTTGTGGCCGTTGATCTCCTTGTAGATGACGCGGGGCTGCCCCACCTGGAACTCGTAACCCTCGCGGCGCATGTTCTCGATGAGAATGGACAGGTGCAGGATCCCGCGGCCAAACACCTTGAGCGTGTCCGTGGTGAGGGACTCCTCGACGCGCAGCGCCACGTCGCTCTCCATCTCGCGGTAGAGCCGCTCGCGTACATGCCTGCCGGTCACGTACTTTCCCTCCTCGCCGTAGAAGGGCGACGTGTTTATGGTGAAGATCATGCTCATGGTGGGCTCGTCCACCTGGATGATGGGAAGCGGCTCGGGGTTCTCGGGGTCCGCGATCGTGTCGCCGATCTCGATGTCCTCCACGCCCACCACCGCGCAGATGTCGCCGCACCCGATCCGGTCGGCCTTCGTGCGCTCGACGCCGTCGAAGGTGTAGAGCTCCTTGATGTCGCTGAGCTTTTCGGTCCCGTCGCGCTTGAGGAGCATCGCCTTGCGGTCGCGCCTGAGCTCGCCGCGGAAGATGCGCCCGATCGCGATGCGTCCCACGTACTCGGAATAGTCGATCGTGGTCACCTGCATCTGGAGCGGGCCCTCCCTGTGTTCGGGCGCGGGGATGCGCTGGATGATCGCGTCCAGGAGCGGCAGGAGATCGGTGCCCGGCTCGCCGGCGCTCGTGGTGGCCCATCCCTCGCGGCCGGACGCGTAGATCACGGGAAAGTCGAGCTGGCGCTCGTGCGCGTCGAGGTCTATGAAGAGGTCGTAGATCTCGTTCAGGACCTCGCGGGGCCTCCTGTTGGGACGGTCCATCTTGTTCACGACGACGATGGGCACGAGCTTGAGTGCGAGCGCTTTTTGCAATACGAAGCGGGTCTGCGGCATCGCGCCCTCGAAGGCGTCCACGAGCAGGAGCACGCCGTCGGCCATCCTGAGCACGCGCTCCACCTCGCCGCCAAAGTCGGCGTGCCCGGGCGTGTCGATGATGTTTATCTTGGTCCCGGCGTGGCTGATCGAGATATTCTTCGAAAAGATGGTGATGCCCCGCTCGCGCTCCAGGTCGTTGGAATCCAGGAAGCAGTCGCGCACCTCCTGGTTATCCCGGAATACCCGGCACTGTATGAGCATCTTGTCGACGAGCGTGGTTTTCCCGTGGTCGACGTGGGCGATGATGGCGACGTTGCGCAGTTTCATGACGTACTCCTACCGGGTGGAGAGCAAACCGCCGGGGGGCTGAGCGGTCAAGCGAATTTTTTCGGGATCCATGCCTGACCGCGGGCCCATGCATGTGTTTCCTCTGGAAACAGCTTGTTAAGAAGATTTTGGGGGGGCCGATCTGCTTCGTCCCCGTGCGCGGAACAGTGATGCGCCAGGGACCGCCGTACGCGAGGCGCGGCGGTCCCTGCGAGCCGCTCGCATTCCGACCGCCTGCCGGACGAGCCCCGCTCCTTCCCGCCCGGTGCGTGATTCCACGGTTTCGTAGACGAGGCGGGAAGATCTTGATTCAAACCCTTGATGGAAGCGCTGACTGCCGGAGCGCCAGTGAGGGTGAAAGGTATGGCGCGGCACATGTTATTGCGTGATAGTCATCCGGGCGGACCTTTTCATCCCGCGGCCGCTTGCACTGCGGGAGCCGACTTTCCTCCACGTCGCTTCCCAAGCCCGATAAAACCGACCGACCCGGACTTCGCGCGTCCCCTGCCGTCGTCGCAGGGACCGTCGTCATCCCCGTTCCTTCCCATTTCGGCGTTGGGCGCGGAAGTGCAGACGGGCAGCGGATACTCCTTCATGGGCTTTTCGCAGGTATTTTTGAGTCATGCCCATGCGCGCGGCATCACGTGCTCCGCCTGAGGATCGTGGAAGGGCGGGGGCACCGATGGACTTGTCCGGCCCTTAAGCCGAAAATTTGAGAGCACCGGAAGCCCCCGGCTTTTTTTCATTCCGCCTTATTCGATCTCCGGAGCCGGATTTCGCAGATTGGGCGAAACGGATAAGGGCGGAGCAGGTGGAGTGAACGGGGAATTTACCAGCCGCCCTCGGACCGACCCCTTTTATTCGCGCTCTCCGGCATCCGGGGCGCCAAAATGCGAGACCTTCTCCTGAAGGTATCCGGCCAGTTCGGACACGTTTTCGGCGAGGTTTTTCAGGGTCGCCAGAATCTCGGAATTACTTTGGGTGATCTCGTTCACCGACGATATCGACTTCACCACCTCGTCGGAGGCGATCTTCTGTTCCTGGGATGCGCTCCTGATCTCGCCGGAACGGTCCCTGACTTCGATCGCCTGCTCGTTCACTCCCCGGTTGATGCCCTCCTGCTGCATCATGTAATCGGCCATCCCCCGGATCTTGTCGCTCATGTTCGCGATGGCCGCCATGATCCGGTTGATGGTCTCAACCGTGCCGCTCATGAGCTCCGACCCGCGGGATATCTCCCCTATGTTCTGCTTGATGAGGGTGTCGATCTCTTTAAGGCTCACGGCGGTCTGGTCCGCCAGCTTGGATATCTCGTCC
>CALMJO010000103.1 GCA_937864375.1 uncultured Spirochaetota bacterium | reverse complement strand
GGCCTGCGCATCCTTCCCTACTGGAGGACCATTATTCTCATCGTGTTCTTTGCATCGATCCTCATTGGGCTCTCCTGGATATACAAGGTGATAAATCCCCGAAAATATTCAGGAAGATTCATATAAAATCCTTGCATTCAGACACACGCTGACTCATTAATCCAGAGCAAAACCAGCATATCAGTACCGTGCGGGTTTTTCCTCCAGCATCAACAACGGAATATTACCGGGACCAGGTATGGGAAGGATTATCGCTGTAGCTAACCAGAAGGGCGGAGTTGGTAAAACCACGACCACCGTGAACGTCGCGGCCTTCCTGGCCGAGAAAGGCAAACGCGTGTTGATAATTGACATTGACCCGCAGGGAAATGCCGGATTCGGTCTTGGTATTAACGTCGAAGAAATGGAAAATACCCTTTACGAAGTGCTAATAGGACAGCATTCAATCCAGCAATCCCTGTTCAAGACCAATATCGAGAACATGTATATTGTTCCGTCCAATATCCATCTCTCCGGCGCCCAGGTGGACCTGCTGGAATTCGAGCAGAAAGAGTTTTTATTAAAAAAGGCGATAGGTTCTATCAGGGGTGATTTCGACTTCATTTTTATCGATTGCCCCCCTTCTCTTGGCATTCTCACGCTAAACGCCCTGGTTGCAGCCGACTCGGTGATGATCCCTCTGCAGTGCGAGTACTATGCGCTCGAGGGGCTCAGCCAGTTGCTTCGAATAATAGTGATGGTCCAGGAGAATTTAAACCGCTCCCTCAAGATAGAGGGCGTGGTGCTCACCATGTACGACTCGCGCACCAATCTCTCCCAGCAGGTGGTCTCGGATGTAAGGGATTATTTCAAGGAAAAGGTATTCAATTCCATTATCCCCAGGAATGTGAAGCTCTCCGAGGCACCGTCGTTCGGCAAGCCCATCGGCCTGTACGACGCTGCCTGCGCCGGCAGCGAGCGTTATGAGAGTCTTGCAGAAGAGGTGTTGAGGAATGGCTAAGAAAGTACTGGGCAAGGGACTGGGCGCGATCATTTCGAGTTCTCCTACCCCGGTAGCCGAATTCGAACACCTTTACGACGAGGCAAGGGATCGCATCATCGAGATCGACATACACCGGGTTCGTCCCAATCCCGACCAGCCGCGCGTTCATTTTGACGAGGACGAAATATCCAACCTCGCGGAATCGATCATCTCCGTGGGCCTGATCAGCCCCATAATCGTTCGAAAAACCGGGGATGAATACTATGTCATTGCCGGTGAGCGAAGGCTGCGCGCCTGCAAGATCGCCGGCCTGCGAAAGATCAAGACGATCGTCATCGAGGCCACCGAGGAATCGAACCTTACCATAGCCCTTATTGAAAACATCCAGCGCACCAACCTCGACCCGATCGAGGAGGCTAAGGCCTACCGTGTGCTCATAAACCGATTCAAGCTTAAACAGCAGGACATCGCCTCCAAGGTCGGCAAGGACCGGGCGACCGTGGCGAACCTCATGAGGCTGCTGAGCCTTCCGGAACAGATTCAGAAGGGCATTTCCGAGGGAAAGATCAGCGTAGGGCATGCAAAGGTTCTCCTCGCCGCTCCGCCCGAGCGTCAAAACGAGCTTTTCAACGAGATCCTCGCTTCGGGAATGTCCGTACGCGCTCTTGAGCATGTAGTCGAATCGGAAAGCGCCGCCCCCGGGAAAGCCGGCCGGAAAAAGGGTGCTGAAAAACATGGCGGGCGCAACCCCCACCTTCGCAAGATGGAGGAGACGCTCGTTTCTTTCCTGGGAACCAAGGTTGAAATACGGCACTCCGGCAAGCGCGGCAGGATCGAGATCAGCTATTATTCCCTGGATGATTTCGACCGGATAATGGATCTCCTCAAGATTCGCTGATCACTCGACATCCAGTTTTATTTTTTCCACGCGGTCCGTTTCGGTGTCCAGGATCGAGACGGTGCGCTCATCCTCCCTGTAGACCGATCCGGGGTTTATTATGCGCGTACCGTTCGACATATAGTTTTCGAAGGTATGTGTGTGCCCCTTGATGATGTAATCGTACTCGCCGGACGCGACCGCCTTCCTGAACATGGGGATGTCGTTCCCGTGGAAAAGCATGATCCGCTTGTTTCCCGCCGTGAAATCGCAGAAACTGTCCACGCACCCGTAACCGCATTCCTGGGCCTTGTAGTTGATGGTATCGCCGTCAAGGTCGCAGTTGCCGAGCACGAACTTGGCGGGAAGCCCGTCAAAGAGCTCTATGAGCTTCGCGGAGGTAAGATCTCCCGCATGCACGACAAGGTCGACCTTGCGCTCCCTGAAAATTTCTACGGCCTTCTTGACCATTTCTACGTCATTGTGCGTGTCGGATATTATTCCTATCTTCATGGCACTATACCGCCGGCCTCACGACCGCGCCGTCCTAGGAGAGGCGCGCACCCACGGGGATCGACTGGTCCACCTCTATCAATACGGGCTTGTCCCGCTTCTCCTTTTTTGCCGCGAGCAGCATGCCGTACGATTTCCGCTTGAACAGCGTCGCCGGCTTGAGGTTGGCAACCAGCAGAATTTTCTTTCCTAACAGGTAGTCCGCCGCGTAGTGCTGGGCGATTCCCGCGATGATTACCCGCGTGTCGAGCCCGGAATCGACCTTGAGCTCGAGGAGTTTGTCGGAGCCCTCGATGGCCGAGGCCTCGAGCACCTGCGCCACCCGGATATCGATTTTCCCGAACTCGCTTATGTCCACGAGGCCGTCGCCGGCATCCGCCTTGACCGCTTCCTGTTTCTGTTCCATCTTTTTCACCTCGGGTTTTCCTGCCTCAGGCTGCACCGCTTCCCTTTCAAGTCGGGGAAACAGGATACCGATGTCGCTGATCCTGCTGCCGTCTTTCAACAGCGCGAGGGAGGTAATCTGGTCTTCACTGGCGAACGAAATGTCCTCGCCCAGCGCCCTGGCTATCGCGGTCGAGCTCACGGTAAGCACCGGGGAGAGCAGCACCGAAAGCGCGGCAATCGACTCCAGGAGATTCCTGAGCGTCGAGGACAACTCCACGGTGCGGTTATCCTTCGCCAGCTGCCAGGGCTTGGTGTCGTCGATGTACTTGTTCAGGAACCGGACGAATTCCCAGAGGCGCTCCAGCCCCGTGCTGAAATGGAAATGATCGATGCTTGAAAAGTACCCTTTCACAGCGGTCCTGAACTTCTCCCTGATAACATCACGGCCCGACGGAGCGGACTGGTCGAACGCGGGCACCTCGCCGTTAAAATATTTTTCGATCATGTTGAAGGCGCGCTTGACGAGGTTCCCCAGATCATTGGCGAGATCGTAGTTTATCCTGTTCACGATCGCATCCTCGCTGAATTTTGCGTCGAGGCCGAATGTCATTTCACGCAGGAAGAAATAGCGAATCTGATCGCTTCCGAACTTGTTCACGAGATCGAGCGGCCTCACGACGTTGCCCAGGCTCTTGGACATCTTCGCGTCGTCCATGTTCCAGTAGCCATGAACATTGAGATGCAGGAACGGCTCAATCCCCGCCGCCTTGAGCATGGTGGGCCAGAACACTCCATGCGGCTTGACGATATCCTTGGCGATCAGGTGGTGGGCGACGGGCCAGAATTCCGAAAATTTATTGTCATCCGGGTAGCCGATGGCGCTTACGTAATTTATAAGCGCGTCGAACCACACATACGTCACGTACTTTTCGTCGAACGGCAGGGGAATGCCCCAGGGCGACCTGGCCTTGGGCCGTGAAATGCAAAGGTCCTCCAGCGCCTCGTGCTTCAGGAGCGAAAGAACCTCGTTGCGGTAGCGCTCCGGCCTGATGAATTCCGGGTTCTTCTCAATGTGATCGATGAGCCAACCCTGGTACTTTGCCATCCGGAAGAAATAATTGCTCTCCTCGATATAATCCAGCTTCGTGTTGTGATCAGGACATTTACCGTCAACCATGTCCTTTTCGGTGAGGAACCTTTCGCAGCCCACGCAGTAATACCCGCCGTAAGATCCAAAGTAGATGTCGCCGTTGTCGTACACCCTCTGCAGAACCTTCTGGACGACCTTCTTGTGGCGCTCCTCCGTCGTGCGTATGAAATCGTCGAAGCGGAGATCCATGTCCTTCCACGTCTGGCGGAATTTTACGCTGATCCTGTCGGTGAATTCCTGGGGCGTCGATCCGTTTTCCTGTGCGGCCTTGAGTATCTTGTCTCCATGCTCGTCGGTTCCCGTGAGGAAGTACGCGTCGTAGCCCTTCATGGTATAAAAGCGCTTCAGGAAATCGGCCAGTATGGTGGTGTACGCGTGCCCTATGTGGGGCTCGGCGTTCACGTAGTAAATGGGCGTGGTTACATAGAACTTGTTCTGCATTGATATCCCCGCGCGGCTGATCTACCGCATGAAATCCTCTTCATATTCCTCGTCCAGGCTGCTCATGATCCGCTGGAGCACTTCCTGGCTGATACTGTAATGGTTACCTTTCACCGCGATATCGTCCTTGGAGACGGTCACGAGGTGTCCCTCGAACTTGAGCCGGACCGTTTCCTTGAGCGGATCGACGGATTCAACGATGTAATTTTTCCCTCCCACCGTAATCTGCGATCCCATCTTGGGCAGCTTGTCGTTGATTTCCTTGTACACCTCGTATTCGTACCCGAGACAGCAGAGCAGGCGCCCGCACATTCCCGAAATCTTGAGGGAATTGAGGTTCAGAT
>CALMJO010000102.1 GCA_937864375.1 uncultured Spirochaetota bacterium | reverse complement strand
CACCCACGGGGTGGGAATAGAGGGCTGGGCGGGTTACGGATCCCGTAACCCGCCCAGCCCTCTATTCCCACCCCGTGGGTGAGCTGATCGATCCCCTTTTCCTTGAGGTGCTCCAGCGCCAGGTCCAGGCGCGGGAAGACGTTCACGTGGTTTTCGGGCATGGTGAAGTCCTCGGGGGACCGGCGTTTCACGAAAAAGTACTGGCGTGAATCGAGCGAGAATGTGGTCGCGAAGCGGTAGGGAAGCTGGATTTTAAGTGAAATGATCTCGGAGCCGTAATTGGTGTAAAAGCGGCGCTCCTCGACGGCCTTCCCGCCCGCGAAGCCAATGTTGGTGCCGCTCGCGTACAGGAAGGAGCCGATGACCGTCTCGCTCAGGGTTGTGCGGCTCCAGGGGAACTTTTTGTGCTTGAGTCCCATGGATACCTTGTAGCCCACCCATTTGAAGGAAAAGTCGGTCCTGGAGCCGAAGATGTTCTGCTTGTCGCTCATGAAGACCGGTCCGTAGAGCGCTTTCGTCCCGCCCAGGGGGAACTCTCCCAGGAGCACCAGGATGGTTTCGATCTCCTCGCTCGCGCTCTTCTTGAGCGAAGACAGGTCCATCTCGCTGCTCGACTCGCGCTTCTCGAGCTTTTCGTCCTTCCTCTGCTTGTACCACTCGCGCGCGGCGAGGTCCTCCAGGAAGGTGCGCTGCGCCTCCCGCGCCTTCTCCTGCACTTCCTTGAGCTGGGCGAGGGGATCGGCGGGCTTGTCGTCCTCGGCGCGCGCGCCAAGGGATGTGCACAGAAGCGTGCCCAGGACGGCGAGCGCCAGGCAGGTACGTGAAAGCCGGGAAGGTTTGATTGGTGTCCTGTTCATGTAAAGAGTTCCGGGTGACGCCGCGCCGCAAACCCGTACCGGCGGGAGGGCGCAGATTGCCCTCCGAGTTCATGCTATAGTATCGGATTGTAGGCGCGCTGACCTTACGACGCAATCATCTTTCTGAGCCGCTGGGTGATCACCTGCATGATGTTGATCGAGATCGCGGGGTTTTCGCGCAGGGTGAGGAGAAAGTCCCGGCGCCGTATGAAGAGGAGGCGCGAGTTGCGTGTCGTGCGCGCGCTCGCGCTGCGGGGCTCGGTGTCGATGATGGAGAGCTCGCCTATGCAGCTGCCCGGGCCCAGGCGGGCGAGGGTCTTGCCCCGGGTGAAGACTTCGACTTCCCCCTCGACCAGGATGAAGAGCTCGTCGCCAATCCCGCCCTCCTTGATAAGCATGTGGTCCCTGGCGCACTCGAGCTCCCCCGTTATCTGGGCGATGTGAAAGATCTCGTCCATCTTGAGCTCGCGAAAGAGGGTGTTTTCCTTCAAAAACACGATTTTCTCCACGAGAGAGAGCATGTCGCGTTCCTCCTTGTTGGGTCTGCCGGTCGTTTCCCGCGTCTGCCGGGCGAGCTCCGCGACGCATGCCCTCAGGGCCGGGGCGAGCGCGGGCGCGAAGTGCGTTGCCAGCGTCGCGAGGGCCCTCGCGATGTCCACGGCGCTCGCGATCAGGCCTCCGCCGGCTGGATCGGGCTTCATTTCTTCCCTTTCCAGTATGGCGATCGCCCTGCGCGCGGTCTTCCCGGACGATTCTATATATTCCAGGATATAATTATTGAGGTCCCGGTCTTTAAGCAGGATATTGGATTCGTACACCTCTTCCATGTTGACGCCGGTGAAGACCGCGAGGCACTTGAGTACGAGGTGCTTGTGGAGCTCTCTGAGGTCGTCGAAGGCCGCAGTGATCAGCCGGACGGCCTTCGTGTCCAGGAGACCGGGCGGCACCGAGGAGACGAACGCGTCCCTGATGCGGGAGAGGTACACCGTCTTGTCGATCTCGTAGTCGAGGAACGCCTCCATGGCGCGCACCGGCTTCACCTCGAGGCTCATCATGTAATTGAGGTAGTTCGATTTCTGAACGAAGCTCCGCGTTTCCAGCAGGCGCCTGAGCAGCAGGTCGCGCGTCTTCTCGCTGAACTGGAAGAACGCGATCATGTGCTCGAAGGGGATGGATGCGCGGTAATCGAGGAGAAGCGCCCGGTCGGTTTCCGTGAGGCGCTCGGCCCTCGCGATGAACGCGGCGAGATCTTCAAATGGCGCATAACGGTACCGGTAAAGGACCCTGCGTGCCTGTTCGCGGCTGAGCGCGTCCGCGTGCCTGGTCAAAAGCGGCAGAAAGAGCGCGTGCCCTGTGGCCCGGGAGAGCCGTACCAGCGCGGGAAGGCAGTAGGCGGGGGGAAGCGCGTGCGAGAGGATCACGAATTCCTCCGCGTTCATGTTCCCTGACTGGACCCCGGCGCCTATCCGGGCGAGGGCGTCGAGCGCGAGCGAGTCCGTGTCCGCGGCGCAGGCGGCATTTTCCGAGGGACGGTTCAGGAGAAGGTCTTTCGCGCAGCGCTCCGATTGAAGCATTGGCTCGTACGCGGCCAGGAGCTTTTCCCTTTGCGAAAATGGAAGGTTCCGCAGGTGCCCGAGCGCGAGGCTGCGCACCAGGGGGTCCGGGTCCGCGAGCGCTCCGGTGACGATCGCCGCACTTCCCTCGAAGCGGGCCTCCTCGATCAGTCCGAACGCCTGGACCTTGCTCTGCAGTGAGAGCGCCCCGAAATGCGGCGCCAGGTGCCGCAGGAGGTCGAGCGAGGGCGCGGCGTGGAAAAAGGCCTCGAGCACCGGCAGCGCGTGCGACCCGGTGATTCCATGCCTTACGAGCGAGTCGTAGTCCGCGTATTCGCGATGGCG
>CALMJO010000101.1 GCA_937864375.1 uncultured Spirochaetota bacterium | reverse complement strand
AACCGTTTTTTCCGTATATGCGTTCCCCGCCGAAGAGAGCGCGAAGGTGTCGGTCCTCGAGGGTGAAATTGCGA
The DNA here is from genome assembly GCA_937864375.1 of uncultured Spirochaetota bacterium. GTDB lineage: Bacteria > Spirochaetota > UBA4802 > UBA4802 > UBA5368 > FW300-bin19. The sequence continues at coordinate 2,839 of CALMJO010000101.1, read as the reverse complement.
TAAGCAGCGCGACAACCCAGCCTTCATCCGTGAAACCGGTTGAGGAAAAACCGGTAATTATACCCGCGGGATATGAGGCGGTTGTCGAGCGGAAGAAGGATATCAAGCCGGTTCTGCTCCGCGAAGCCGAGCGCGAGCGGCTCAGTGCGTTCGGGTCATTGGCGTTCATTGGAAAAGAACTGCCCGACCCGGAGAAAAAGCCCGTGGTAAGCCCGGAGGTCAAGGAGAAGATAACGAAGGATGTGCAGGAAACGGTCAAGCCTGCCGACCCGAAAGTTGAATTCAAGAAGAAGCTCGATGCGATCAAGAAGAGAAACCAGGGTAAGTTGGACAGGATTCTGCTGAGGAATGGAACCGAATTCCTGGGAATGGTAATCGAGCGGGGACTGGTATTCAAAATTGAAACGCCCGCAGGTCTTGTCTCCATACCACGCGGGGATATCGTGGAGCAGTCGATAAGTTATTGATCTGTCATTCGTAAAATGAGGGAGGTGGCGATAATGCAGCCTTATTTTTCCGGTTTATTAGTTCCAGTGAATAAACGCATTATTAAGTATCTACTGCTGATGGCGCTGATTCTGGCAGTTTCGTGCGGTTCGAATATGAAGCTCTACTATGTTCTTATGGATGATTACCTTAAGGTGGACCCTGCACGATCATATTCAATTAGTGGACTTTCAATAGGCTCTGATCCATATGGACTGTATCAATACAAGTTCAAGGAGACACTGACAGGCAGGACAATTCCTGTGACAAGATATCCTATTGAACGCCTTATGAAAATAAATCCCCCCGTGAACATTATTCTCGTCCTGGAAAAAACCGGCAGCCTGGTCGCACTCGATACCGTATACAGGGGAATTAACGGTAAAACCGTGTTAATGTCGTCAGGCAAATGCATTCTCACGATGATAGACGATAGTGCTATCCAAGGCGAGGTCGTCGGTTATAACTTGGAAACTGGATTGATTTCATTCGCGACTCTGGTGAAAACCTTTGAGATTGAACAGAAAAATCTACAAAGCATATCTGCCTATGAAGACAAGGTAAAACTAATACTACTGGATGGCTCTTTTCGAAACGGAATTCTGGTTAAGGACGACGGAGCTGTGGTGTCAATAAAAACGATGCTTGGAATTGAAACCTACGAGCGCGCCGCTGTGATAAAAATAGAGTACATGAATAAAAAATAGGAATAATCATATCTATTGTCCTGCAGATGCGGCGGCACACCAGGAGTGCCGGCAATTTGATTGATTCAAGGGCCGCCGGGTATCACTTGAAGGCCGTCATTTAGTATGCATGTAGTAACGCTTACCCGGCAGACGCTTCAACCTGGTGATGATGGGATAAAAAAGATCAGGTGGCAATGGCCTTATCCCAATGCCGTTATCTCGTCAATCCCCTATCATCTCCTCATCCCCCTTGATGACCGCCCACGGTAAAACGCCCCGCGCGGGATTATGCTACCCTCGCTTCAACACGTCGCGTATAAGGTTCTGCTCGTAGGGGTCATTAATAAAGCATCCGAGGGAGGTGCTCCGCCCGCGCGAGGTCGTGTGGACGCAGATTCCCCTGATGCTCGTGCCGCTCCCCATGAACCGCGCGGTAATCTGCATGCCCTCCTCCAGGTTTACCTTGGCGGGAAGGTCCACACTGTCCGACTCGAACATGAAGCCGCAGCCGTTCATGTTCACCACCCTTACCGGGATGGACTCGCCCCCGTCAAAGGTAATGACCGCGCGCCGGAGCTCCGCGGGAATGCCGCTTCCGGAGATGCGCTCGCTGGTGCGCTTGTCGGACCGGTTTTGTTCCTTTTCCATGATACGCTCCTTTCCTTCCCGTGTTTTCTATGTAGGGCATTTGCTCACGTGATCAGTTTTTTCAGCCTGTTCAGCTCATTAATCGCGTCCAGCGGCGTGATGGCGTCCACGTCGATGTTCTGTATCGCCCGGATCACGAGGTGGTTGGCCGCGTTGAAGATTTCCAGCTGTTCCGACCGGGCCTCGTTTTCGTCGGCGCGCTGTGTCCTGCCTGATTTCTCGAGGCGCTCGAGAATTTTGGCCGCGCGCGCGGTTATCTCGCGCGGGATCCCGGCGAGCTTCGCGACGTGGATTCCGTAGGACTTGTCGGCGGTGCCGGGGCCCACTTTATGTAAAAACTCCACGCCTCCCAGGTGCTCGCGCACGAGCACGTTGAAGTTCGCGATGCCCGGCTTCTCCCCGAGCCTCGTGAGCTCGTGGTAGTGCGTGGCGAAAAGCGTTTTGGCCTTGATGTACCTGAGGATGTGCTCGACCACCGCCCACGCGATCGAGAGCCCGTCGAAGGTGCTCGTGCCGCGCCCCACCTCGTCCATGATGATGAGGCTGCGCGGCGTCGCGTTGTTGAGGATCACGGCCGTTTCGTTCATCTCCACCAGGAAGGTCGACTCGCCGCGCGAGATGTTGTCCGACGCGCCTATGCGCGTGAAGATGCGGTCTACCGGGGAGAGGTCGGCGGAGGCGGCGGGGACGAAGGAGCCCGTCTGCGCCATGAGCTGGAGGAGGGCCGCCATGCGTATGTAGGTGGACTTCCCGGACATGTTGGGGCCGGTGAGAATCATTATGAACCGGTCGCTCGCGTCCAGGCGGATGTCGTTGGGGATGAACACCTCGCTCGTGTAGTAGCGCTCGACGACCGGGTGGCGCCCGCCGAGTATGCTCATGACTCCCGTGTCGTTGAAGCGCGGGCGGGTGAACCTGTGCTCCACGGCGCTCGCCGCGAGGGAGGCGTAGAAGTCGATTTCGCCCACGGCAGTCGCGCTTGACTGCAGCCCGGCGCGCGAGGCCAGGATCTCTAC
>CALMJO010000100.1 GCA_937864375.1 uncultured Spirochaetota bacterium | reverse complement strand
ATCGACGGCTTCCGGAAAAAGTGGTACGAGCTGCGCATGGCCGCCGCGGTCCTCGCGTTTTTCGCCCCGGAGTTCGGGTATTGATCACCAGGCGGGGCGCCCCGATTCACGGCGGCCCGCGAACACTAAACCATACTGGAGGACGTGACGGCGGAGATCAGATTTGACGGGAAGGCGGCGATCGTAACCGGTTCCGGCGCGGGCCTGGGCCGGACCTGTGCGCCGGAGCTTGCGAAGCGCGGCGCCATGGTGGTGGTCAACGACCTGGGAGCGAACCTCGACGTCTCGGGCAAGAGCGCATCGGTTGCCGACACGGTTGTGGACGGGATACAAAGGGCCGGGGTCAGGGCGGTCGCGAACTGCGACTCGGTAGCGACCGCGGCTGGGGGAGAAAGCATGGTGAAGACCGCGCTCGACGCATTCGGCAGGATCGACATCGTCCGCGACAAGCCGCTCGTCAGGATGACCGAGGAGGAGTGCAATGAAACCGCGAAGATCTTTAACCGCATGGACGGGTGGTACAGCCGCACGGCGGTGATGTGCACCAAAGGCGTGGTCCTGGGCGACGGAAAGCGCGCGAAAACGGCCGAGGAGACCTGCGAGAACTGGCAAAAGATCAACGGCCTGGAGAGTCCCAGGACGCTCGGCTCCATCATCGAGAGCTTCGGGAACGTTTCGCCGCTGTCGAAATAGCGCGGGATAAAGACGTGGTTGAGAATACAAGGCTCCCGGGGATGCGTCCGGGAGCCTTTTTGCCGTTCGGGGGAGGCAAAGCCGTGTGCGAGCTTATCTTATCCCTTCACCGGACGGCACGGTGAACGGGGCGTGCACGATTCGGCCCCCCGATCACGAAAAAGCCGCGGGAGCTTTCCCCCGCGGCCGGTACGATGCGCATGAGCAGGCCTAGTTGCATTTCTTGACGTTCGCCGCGGTCGAGCAGGATGAGTATCCGGTGATCTTGCAGCCCTTCGCTTCGCATGCCTTCCTGTCGGCCGAGGTGTCGCTGCCCGAAGGCGAGGGGCACTGGTCGCACGAGCTCCCCGAGCCGCACAGGAAGCACAGGTTCCCGCCGCTTTCGGCCCTGTGCAGGGTGATCATTGACATCGCGAAAATGAAAACGAGAGAAAACAGCAGTATCCTTTTCATGAAAACCTCCTGGTTTATGGTATCGCGTTCGGTCGGTAGATCGATAAGCTGACTGTAAGCATACGCCCTCCCGGGAGGAAAGTCAATCTTTTCCGGCCCAAGCGCGATTCGCGGCAGTCCACCGCGCGCCATCCGCCTTTTATGCATCATCGGATCCACGGCACAACGATGCGTGCGGGTAATACTGGGCCGGTGGGGAGGGCGCAGCAGGCCTGGAATAAGTGAATGCCGACTCATTACGGGGTGAAAATCGATATCCGGCACCGAAACAGGGAGGGTACAGGGTCTACGGGAATACGCGGAATCCTGTGAAATACGCCTCCGTGAACGGGTCAATGACCGGTATTGAGTTGCTCGAGCTCGATTGTCGCGATGAATCTTCTATATAAAGGGCCGAATCGCTTCCTAGCGCGAGGGCTTCGCCTTTATCTCCTCGGACTTCCTGATCCATGTCCGCGCCTTGTCGTCCCTGCCCTGCGCCTTCATGACGAGGCCGATGCCGTAATACGGCGCGTAGTTGCCCGGATCGAGCCGGATGCTCGCCGCATACTCGTGCAGCGCCTTCTCGTATTCCTTGGCGTCAAGATAGATGTCCCCAAGCGTGTTGTGCGTGGAGCCCTGCGACGGGTCGAGCTCGCAGGCCTTGAGGAGGTCCAACAGCGCCTCCTTCGCCATGCGGGAGGCGTAGAAAGCGGTGCCCCGGTTGTGGAATGCGGACGAGAAGAGCGGGTAGAGCTCGATCGCCGCGCCAAAATAGGGGAGCGCGTCGGTGAACCGCTTCTCCCCCATCAGGTATGCGCCTATGTTGTTATATTCCACGGCGATGAATTCCCTGCGCTCCAGGTTTTTCATGTAGACACCGCGCCGGATGGATTCCCCGGAAATCCGGAGCGTCTTCACGTACCAGGAGTCTGCGAGCGATTTCACCTGCGCGGGCTCCCAGTTGAGCCAGGTTCCGTCGTCGAAGCAAAAGCGAATGAAGCTGTGATTGGGGGCGTAGACCGGCAGTATGGGGATATTCAGGGTCTCGGCGATGGAAACGTAGATGGCGCAGTAGTTGTCGCAATCGATCTGCCGGGACGAGAGTCCCCGGGAAAGAAGAAGATTGTTCCTGAAAACGAAGCCCTCCTCGCGGAGCAGCGCGTCGATCTCCCTCAAAATCCCGACCGCCGCGGCGGAATCGCATCGTGCGGGGATAGTTATTCTCCCGGAAGCCTTCCTGATGATGTCTTCCAGGATCAGGTAGTGCGCATCGGTGGTCCCGTGCGCCTTTTCCATGTCGAGAAAATCATGCGCGATGGTGCGCGGCCGTCCCTGCACGGCCGCCTGGGTCGCCGGGAAGAGCGTTACTGGGGTCGCGAACAGGAGAAACGCGCATGCGGAGATGATGTAATAAGGAATTTTCTCCCGGACAATGCCGATTCTTTTCATCCGGCGGCCCTCCCGGTGCGTAAAAATGGCCCGGCGCACGCGAATTTGCGGCGTATGCGGCATGAAATTACGTTTCCGGGGAGCGGCTCTGGTTTTTCAGGCGGTGTGCGGGTGGAAAATCGCGTTGCAATCATCGGCATGAGGCGAAAACGGCAAGGAACTGAAGGGCGTGCACCTTTTTTAAGTCGGGGCAGCGGGACCGCGCTGGCCGGGCCCGCTTCTCTTCGAGAGAACGCCCTGAAGCACCCCGAAAAAAGAAAATAGCGCCTTGGGGGCGCTATTTCGCTTTCTTCTTTGCAGCCTTCGCAGTCTTCTTCTCTTTCGCCGACTTTGCGGGTTTCTTCTTCGTCTCTTTCTTCTTTTCCGTCGCTTTCGTTGCCATCGCCTGCTCCTTTTATTTTTTGGAAGCTGTCTCTTATACACATCTGACGCTGCCGACGAATAGAGAGG
>CALMJO010000099.1 GCA_937864375.1 uncultured Spirochaetota bacterium | reverse complement strand
ATAGACCATCCTGCATTGTAAGTCTAATTTGAGGCATAACAATGCCTATTTTCGTATCAGAATGGGGAAAGTAACCCGGGCGTCGTTTATTAAATTCCAATAATTTCTTTACACCCGCCCGCTTCGTTATTAGTACAGCCTGAACAGGCGGCACGAATTTAAGGGCGGGGAGTCCTCGATGGATAAAATCAGGGTACTTTTTCTTTGCGTTCACAACTCGGCGCGCAGCCAGATGGCGGAGGCCTTTCTGAACACGCACGCCGGCGACCGCTTCGAGGCGATGAGCGCGGGGCTCCAACCGGGGACGCTCAATCCGAACGTGGTCGAGGTGATGAAAGAGGCCGGGATTGACATTTCACAAAACCGGACAAAGAGCGCCTCCGACCTGTATCGTCAAAACCTGCTCTTCGCCTACGTGATCACCGTCTGCGACGCAGAGGCGGCCGATCGCTGCCCCGTCTTTCCCGGCGTCACCACGCGCCTGCACTGGCCGCTCCCGGATCCCTCGGCCTTCACCGGCACGCACGAAGAGGTGCTCGCGCGGACACGCGCCGTTCGGGACCAGGTGGAGCAGAAGGTAAGGGAATTCGTGGAAAAGATAGAAAGGAACGAGGAGTTCGACCAGAACGAGATATATCTGCACGTACAGTAATAGCGCATTTTACCCGGCGCGCACTTACGTTTTCGGGCCAGAATCTTCGCAAATTAACTGAGCCCGTCGCGGAATAATGCCGGTTTTATTGTTGAATTTGCCGTGGGAACACCCTAAAATCAGACCGCCCCGCCCCGTGCAGCACTTTTCCGGCCGGGGAACCGGGTACGGCCGTTCCGAAAAAGACAGGGTGGTGGGAATACATGAAAAACTCGGGCAGGATCATCTCTTTGCCGGCAGTATTCGTTCTTTGCTTGGCGGCAGGAATGGCATATGCTGAAAAGAACTTTGCCGTCGTCATGTCGACCCTGGTTCACCAGGGTTATGAAAAGGGGGGCCAGCTCTTCGCGGGAGAGACGATCACGATCAGGAAGACCCGGTCATTCGCGTTCAGGCTCGATGAGGACAAGGAATATGCCTTTGCCGTGTTCGGGAGCGATTACTTCAAGGTCTCGCTGGAATCGGGGGGTAAAACCTTTACGAAAGAGACCAGCGGATGGTTCAACTACGACGGCGTCGCGGTCTTTTATCACGGCTGCAGTCGGAGCGCCTCCTATAACCTGGTGATCGAAAATTGCGGCGGCGGTTCCACGGGGTTCACCACATGGCTTTTCAGGAAAAAATGATGCCGTAGAGTGCGCATCCGTGAGCCGTGTGCGGGGC
>CALMJO010000098.1 GCA_937864375.1 uncultured Spirochaetota bacterium | reverse complement strand
GCGGCACAGCATGAAGGGCAGGTTTTCCACGATGCCGTGGTAGATGCGGTCGCCCGCCCTGATCTTCTGGTCGTACACGAACCGGCTATGGGCGATCTCGATCGCGGTCTTGAGGCGCTCGGTGGTGATGGGCTTCAGGATGTAGCCGTAGGGATTGGTCTCCTTCGCCTGCTTCAGGGTGTCGTGGTCGGAATAGCCGGTGATGTAGACGACGGGAATTTCGCCCAGCTTGATCACCTCGCGGATGAGCGCGATCCCCCCGGGCTCTCCCTTGAGGAGTATGTCGACGAGCAGGAGGTCGGGCTGGCTGCGCGCGATGGCGGCGAGCGCCGCCTCGATGTTGCTCTCCTGGGCGAGCACCGTGTGGCCCAGGGAGGTGAGCATGTTCCTGATGCTGCTGGCGATGATGAAGTCATCCTCGACGATGATGATGCTGAGCGACTCCTTGATCGTCGCGTGGGGTGCGGTGTGGTTCCCGGACATGGTCGTAGCGGCAAATGCCATTCTCATCTAATCACAGTTCATCACCCGTTTCAATTAAAAAAATAGCATGAACGTGTCATATACGGGAATCCAGGGTGCGGCTATATTGACTTGAGCGAACATGATCTAGAGTGTGTAAGCACAGCGATTTACGCACTCACCGGGAGGATAGAATATTATTCAGGACGACAGCTATTCGTGGCAGTATGCGGGATTATTTGCTCAATACAGGACTACCGCCGTGATTGGATTGTTCGTAAACAGGGCTTTCCTGTGAATACAAAAAAGAGGTAAAGGAGAATATTCATGAAGAAGACGGTATGTGTTTTCGCTTTGATCGTAGTATTAACAGGAATTCCGGCATATGCCGGTGAAGTCGTCGCACCAGCGGAAACCCAATTCCTTACTTTTCCCGTGTCGCTCGCCTACTACAGTACGTACTGGTGGCGCGGTACCGAATACAATGGAAAGGGTGCCGGTCTGTTTTGGCCACAGCTTGGAGTGAAACTAGGCGAATCCGGTATCTCTGCATGGGTCGCAGGCGGCGTGAACGCCGACTATTTCGCCGCTTCCGAGAGTGGCGACAAAAAATACGCAAAGACTCTGCATGAATTCGATTCCGCAGTCGCATATTCGGGAGAAATAGGCAGCAGGGTTTCAATAGGTTTGGGCGCTACTTATATCAGATATTTCTTTTATGACGCAATTCCGGATCTTGATGATGGAAGCTTCATTGAGGGATCGTTTTCGCTCGGGATTTTGATGCCTCTCAATCCCAAGATAGAAGTTTATTACGACTATATATTGGAGAAAAGCGCGGCAGGAACCCCGCGCGATGAAGACTATTATGTGAGCTTCAGTCTTTCACATGACCTGGTTTCAACCGATGACGGCTTCAAGGTTACGATAAGCTCCTGGGTAGGATACTATAACAACGCGTACCTTGACAGGAAAGGATTGAGCGACGCAGGTCTTACTTTTGCGACGGCCAAGGACTACAAGGGAACGTCATTCACTGCGAATGTGAATTATGCTCGTTCTCTTAAGAGCGACTTCCAGCTCCCGGCAGACATCAATGGCGACGGTATTACGGGCAAGCTGAAAAACCATTTTTGGGCGGAATTTGGCGTATCGAGAACACTTCAGTAACGATTGGGAACGCCTGTTGGGTTGAGGGAGGATGAAAAGCGGCGGCCCCGTTATTTATTGGGGGCCGCTGTCTTCATGAGTAGAAATTCGATTACGTACTAACTTTTTATTCGGTAATACCCATCACACGTTTTACTAATCAATTTCACAATCACATGATTCACGAATCAACACCATTGTGGATTTAAAAGATTGAGCGGAGGTGGCATAATGAATGAAGCTTGTGATAGAAGATGGGCGATTGCATTTATTCTCGAACGCATTTTCTACGATACACGGATCGCTTCATACTCGTCTTGCCAATGCGGATTGCGTTGTTCTCTCGAATCCAAGACCGACGATCAGTTGAGAAAAATCTGCATTACCCTTTCCGGGTTGCCCTAACAGGAGTGGTGCCGATAAAGCAATATTATGGAAAGTGAGCGTATGGTGAAACCTCTTGTTAATATTCATATCGGTGGCTGTTATGCTTCCGAGAAGCCAGCAATTATTTCGACTATACTTGGCTCATGCATTTCGGTGTGCCTCTTTGACCAGGGGAGGGCGATAGGCGGAATGAACCACATAATGCTTCCTGGGCGGGCTGACTTGAGGAATTACAACGTCCCGGCTCGCTACGCAACAAACGCAATGGAGCTCCTTGTTAATAAACTCCTTAAGCTGGGGGCTGGAAGGTTTGATCTTCGTGCTAAAGTTTTTGGCGGAGCTTTGGTGCTCTATGTTCTGGCCGAACAGAATCAGATTGGGTTGCGCAACGCGGAGTTTGTTGTCAATTACCTCGAATCTGAAAAGATCCCTGTCGTTAATTCCAGCATTGGCGGTACCGAATCATGTAAAATCTTTTTCCACACGGATACTGGTGATGTTTATCTGAAAAGATTGCGTGGGAATGCTTCACATGTAAAACGCGCCCGCAAGGAGACGGAAATCTTAAAAAAGTTGAAGGCCAGACTCAACTCTCCCGGACGGCTCTATTATCTTGAATAGCGCACAAAAACCCCTCTGCCGTGAAATCGATATTAAGAATATCTCCTCATGAATGGTTGTTTTATGCATGGTTCATGCGATCGTGTGATGCCGATTTACTTATTCGTGTTTGGAAAATGATAACTCCGTATTATTGTGAAACTGAAAAAGTGCTATAAATTTTCATTGTCGGTTGAAATCGGGACGGCGCCATGAATCATTCAAAGGTATCAGTATAGAATATTAAGGGCAATAATGGGGAACTGCCATGACAGCAGCCAATGCAGCTACTAACGTGAACATAGAAATCCTCAAACAGTACGTTACTTTTTCCATGGGAAACGAAATGTACGGCATCAATGTGGCGCACGTGCAGGAGGTTCTCTACCTCATTCCGATTACGCATGTCCCCAATACAATGCCCTTCATGAAGGGCGTGATCGACCTGCGCGGGATGATCGTGCCGCTGATCGATCTAAGGATCAAGTTCAAGCTGATCGAGCGAGAATATGATCCAAGCACGGTCATTCTTATTGTTACTGTGCACGGCTCCGTAGTCGGATTTATTGTTGATTCCGTATCCGATGTCACGAGCATTTCGGCCGAGCAAATCCAGAATACGCCGCATTTCTCCATTGAAATAGATAAAGATGCCGTCGTCGCGATCGGCCGCTATCATGATAATCTGGTTATTATTCTCGAGGCGGAAAAGATAATCAGCAAAGAGGAAGTTGACAGCATTAGATTCAAGTGAAAGGCAGCAGCAGGATGCATATATCCGGTTCAGGGAGGACGTGATGTTTAAAAATATGAAATTGGGGACAAAGATCATTTTCGCAATGGTGGCGCTGGTTATTGTTGGCACTGTAATCGGCATCATTGGTGTTGCGGGAACGTCAATCGTGAGTAACAAGCTTACCGAAATCGCCGACGTGCAATTGCCCAGCATTCTCAATCTGGAAATAATCAACGAAGCCCAGACTGCAATTGACGGTGCAGAGAATGCTCTTCTTTCGAAGAATATTTCCAATGAAGAGCGAAAGCTATATATTGAAAAATTTGTGACAATTAAAAAACGAGCCGATGACGCCTGGAAGATTTACGAACCGCTCCCTCAGGAGGAAAAGGAGGAGGAGTTGTGGAAGAAGTTCGTGCCGGCCTGGGATAAATGGTGGAACGATCACCTTGAGTTCGAAAGGATCGCGAAGGTTTATGCCGCGGCGCCAAACGATGAAAATTATGCGAAAATGAGTCACCAGGCTTTAACAGTCAATCCGGTCAGTTTTGGTGCAGCTGAGAAATTGCTGGGGGAAATAATAGATATCAATGTTAAAGGAGCAGTCAGGACAAAGGCGGAAGCATATTCTTCAGTAACGTTTGTCAGAATTATGCTGCTATTTGTCATCCTGCTGGGCGCTTTGATATCGATAGCCATAGGATTAATTCTGAGCCGATCAATTCAATCCATACTGAAGGGAATAATGGACGAGGTGGCCGGCATCGCCAAGGCGGCGGTCGCCGGCAAACTTGCCGAACGCATCAATACGGGCCAGATGAATTTTGAATTTCGCCCGATCGGAGAAGGCATGAACAACATTCTCGATTCGGTCATAAACCCGCTCAATGTGGCGGCGCAGTATGTTGAAAGAATATCCAAGGGCGACATGCCTCAAAAGATCACTGACAGCTATAACGGCGATTTCAACGTGATCAAGAACAACCTGAACCAGTGTATAGATGCCGTGAACCTTCTTATCGTGGACGCAGGGGTGCTATCCAAGGCGGCGGTGGAAGGGAAACTGGAGACTCGTGCGGATGCCTCTAGGCATATGGGTGATTTCGGGAAGATCGTACAAGGCGTCAACGATACACTGGACGCGGTGATAGGACCGTTGAATGTAGCTGCAAATTATGTAGACAGGATATCCAAGGGGGATGTTCCGGCGAAGATTACGGACAACTACAACGGCGACTTTAATACGATCAAGAATAATCTGAATACCTGTATCGACGCTGTAAAGCTTTTAATATCTGATGCGGGAATGCTCTCGAAAGCGGCGGTGGAAGGGAAGCTCGCGACGCGGGCGGATGCTTCGAAGCACCAGGGGGACTTCGCGACGATCGTGAAGGGCGTGAACGACACGCTTGACGCGGTGATAGGACCGCTGAACGTCGCGGCGGATTACGTTGACCGGATCTCGAAGGGAGATATGCCTCCCAAGATCACTGACAGCTACAACGGCGACTTCAACGAGATCAAGAATAATCTAAATGTTCTCATAGAGGCGCTTAACACCATAACTACGACCGCCGAACAAATCGCGACGGGTAATCTTACCATAAGCGTCACGGAGCGTTCCGCTCAGGACAAGCTCATGAAGGCGTTGAAGAAGATGATCGATGACCTTACGAGTATTGCCGTGGATGTTCAGACCGCGGCGGAACAGGTATCCGCAGGCGGCGAAGAGATAAGCTCGGGCGCCGAAGAGATGGCCCAGACCGCAAATGAGCAGTCGGCGAATGTGGAGCAAGTCTCCAGTTCCATGGAAGAGATGAACAGCGCGGTATTGCAGAATGCGGACAATGCGAAGCAGACGGCGGCCATATCAGAAAAGGCGGCAAAAGACGCGAAAGAAGGCGGCAGCGCAGTGAGCGAGACTGTAAAGGCTATGCAAAGCATCGCGGAGAAGATCGCCGTAATCCAGGATATCGCGGGCCAGACCAATATGCTCGCGCTCAACGCGGCCATAGAGGCTGCGCGGGCGGGCGATCACGGCAAGGGGTTCGCGGTGGTGGCGGGCGAGGTGAGGAACCTGGCCGAGCGCAGCGCGAACGCGGCGAAGGAGATCAGCAATCTTTCTATGAGCAGCGTGGAGATCGCGGAGAAGGCCGGGAAGCTGATCGAAGAAATCGTTCCGCAGATCCAGAAGACCGCGGAGCTGGTCCAGGAGATCAACGCCTCGAGCGCCGAGCAGGCGAACGGTATCCAGCAGGTCACGCAGGCGGTGGAACAGCTCGACAAGAGCATCCAGCAGAACGCGGCGGCGACCGAGGAGATGGCGTCCACCACGGAAGAGCTCTCGAGCCAGGCCCAGCAGCTGCAACAGGCGGCATCTTTCTTCAAGGTGAACGCAGGAAACAGGATAATACGCCATGCTCAGAAAAGCAGTTCGGTGTTCGCACATGTTACCGGACACTCAGCGGCAACCGGTGCGGGAAAGAATGCCCGGCCGGCGGATTCCAGGAAGCAGCAGCTAAGAGACAACGGCAATGGAAAAGATGAAGATGAGATGAAGCTTGTCCCGGGAGGAGTAGAGATTGACATGGCGAGCGATAAGGAATTCGAGCGCTATTAGCAGAGAACACCGTGCCGATGAGCGCGGAGCGGCCCTCTCCCCCTTCCGGTTTCCGGGAGGGAGAGGGGGCATCTCACCATGGAACATGAAATGATGAACGCGATGGAAATAAGAAGGAACGACCAGGCACCGGCAGGCACCATGCGCATGTCGGAGAAGGAGTTCAACCTGATCAGCAAGTTCATTTACTCGGAGCTCGGGATCAAGATGCCCCCGGCCAAGAAGCTCATGCTCAGCGTGAGGCTCTCCCGGAGGATCAAGACCCTGGGGCTTTCCAGCTACATGGATTACTATAATCACCTTTTTACGACGAAGGACCGCGACGAGGAATACAACCTCATGATCGACGCGGTCACGACGAACAAGACCGAATTTTTCCGCGAGCCCAATCATTTCACCGTGCTCGCGCGCGACGTCCTGCCGTTGATGGCGCAGGCGAAGCTGGTGCGCGCGGGGAAGCCGCTCGAGGTGTGGTGCGCGGGATGCTCGACCGGGGAGGAGGCGTATACGCTGGCCATGGTGCTGGAGGACTTCGTTCACTCGATCCCCGGGGCGGATTACCGCATACTCGCAACCGACGTATCGCGCCGCGTCCTGCGCGTCGCGAAGGAGGGCATCTATCGCGACGGGGCGCTCGGGCCCGTTCCGCCGCAATTTAAAAGGAAATATTTCATGCGGGGCAAGGGCACTTTCGAGGGACACCACAGGGTGGTGCCGGAGCTCCGCAAAAAGGTCACATTCCGGCAGCTCAACTTCATGGACGCCGACTTCGGCATTCGGACGCGCATGAGCGTGGTCTTCTGCCGGAACGTCGTCATCTACTTCGACAGGCAGACGCAGGTGGAATTTTTCGGGAAGATCTTCCACCATCTGGATCCCGGCGGGTTCCTTTTCATAGGGAGCTCCGAAACGCTCTTTGGCATCAGCGAGAGCTTCACGTCGGTGGGGCCGACGGTCTACAGGAGATCATAACCGGGGAGCGATGGATGCGCGCCAAGATAAAAGTCCTGATCGTCGACGATTCCGCGGTGGTGCGCGAGTCGCTCCGCGAGGTGCTCGAGTCGGATTCCTCCATCGAGGTGATTGGCGCGGCGGCGGACCCGTTCGCGGCGGCGGAGAAGATAAAGGAACAAAAGCCCGACGTGATCACGCTCGACGTGGAGATGCCGCGCATGGACGGGATCGCATTTCTCAGGAAGATCATGACGCAACACCCCATGCCCGTGGTGATGTGCTCGAGCCTCACCGTGGACGGCGCCGAAACGACCATGCAGGCCATGGAGCTGGGCGCGATCGACATCATCACCAAGCCCAAGATGGGCGTAAAGAAATTTCTGGAAGACTCACGCGTGATGATCTGCGATTCGGTCAGGGCGGCGGCGAAGGCGCGCGTGAAGCGCGCACCAAGGAAGGAATTCGTGGTGAACAGGAAGCTCACCGCCGACGTCATGCTCGCGCCTCCCACCGGAAAGTCGATGGCGCGCACGACCGAAAAGATCGTGGCGGTGGGGGCCTCCACGGGGGGAACGGAGGCCCTCCGGAGCTTTCTGGAATCGTTCCCTGAAGACTGTCCCGGCATCGCCATCGTGCAGCACATGCCCGAGCACTTCACCACCGCCTTTGCCAAGAGGCTGGACGGGCTGTGCCGCATCCAGGTGAAGGAGGCCGCCGACGGGGACAGCATCATCCGCGGGCGGGCACTCATCGCACCGGGCAACAGGCACATGCTGATCAACCGGAGCGGCGCCCGCTACTACGTGCAGGTGAAGGACGGCCCCCTGGTGTGCAGGCACAGGCCGTCGGTGGACGTGCTCTTCCGCTCGGCCGCACAGTACGCCGGGTCGAACACGGTGGGGGTCATCATGACCGGGATGGGAGACGACGGCGCGAGGGGCATGCTGGAAATGAAGAATTCGGGCGCGTACAACTTCGCGCAGGACGAAGACAGCTGCGTCGTGTTCGGGATGCCGCAGGAGGCGATAAAGCTGGGAGCGGTGGACAGGGTGCTCCCGCTCGAGCAGATTTCACAGGCAGTGCTTCATGAGGCGGACAAACAGTGAATAAGGAGCGGAGAAAATGGAAAGCGCGGCAATGAATGTGAAGGGGGCAGTGACGAATGGGACGGCAGGTGGCTTGTCCATAGGTCGTTATTCCAATGCGGCGGAGAGCATGAACCTGTATTTTATGTTCGTTCTTGGGAAGGAGGTATATGGAATCGCAGTAAGCTCGGTGAAAGAAGTAATGGAATACGAAAGAGTTTTCAAAGCCCCTGGAGTACCCGATTACATAAAGGGCGTGATAAACCTGAGGGGCGAGGTGGTCCCCGTAATAGACCTGGGCTGCAGGTTTTTCAACGCGCGCATGGAGGTCACGGAGCTTACCAGTATCGTAGTGGTGGAGATACGCGACGAGAACGATCTTATCCCCATTGGGGTGATGGTTGATTCCGTGAGGGCGGTCGCCGGCATTGCGCACCATAATCTTGAAAACGTCCCGGAAATAGGCGCCCGCATACGGCATGATTTCATAAGCGCGATCGGGAAGGTTGACGGGCAATTCGTGATTTTGCTGAACGTGGAAAACGTCCTGAATCTCCAGGAGCTCTCCACGTTCGACATGCACGGCAAGAAGAAGGACACGGCAAGGAGGTAGCACCATGGACAAGAAAATAATGATCGTGGACGATTCCATCACCATCCGCCAGACGCTTGGGCTCATGCTCAAGACCGCGGGATACGACGTGGTGGACGCCAAGGACGGCAACGACGCGTGGAGCAAGCTCCCCGCGGAAAAAATAGGGCTCTTCATCCTGGACGTGAACATGCCGGGGATGGACGGGATCGCCTTCCTGAACAAGCTTAAGACCGAGGACTCGCTGAAGCACACGCCCGTGCTCATGCTCACGACCGAGTCCTCCGCGGAAAAGATCGCGGAGGGGAAGCAGGCCGGGGCGAAGGCCTGGATGGTGAAGCCCTTCCAGCCCGCGCAGCTCCTCGAAGCCGTGAAAAAGCTAATGGTGGTAAGGTAGGCATGTCATGAAGATGAGAATACTACGGAAGAAAATGGCCGACGGGCGCGTGTCGCTCGGCCTGGACGGCGAATTCAGCATTTATATCGTGAAGGAGCTCAGGAACGTGCTCATGAAGGAGATTGCCGGTAGCCCGGACCTGGAACTCAACCTCGCTTCGGTGAACGAGATGGATACCGCGGGTTTCCAGCTCCTCGTATACTTGAAGAAAGAGGCCGCGCGGCGCGGCGGGAAGCTCGTCGTGGGCGGGGCAAGCGAAGTCGTCAAGTCGGTGCTCTCGATGTACGGCGCACAATTCGCGTAGGGGAGTTTGCATATGATCGATCCAAAAAATACGTTTTTCATGGAAAGCAGGGAGCTCCTGGACGTGATGGAATCCTCGCTGCTCGAGCTCGAAAAGAACAGCGTCGACAAGGAGGCCGTCAACGCGGTCTTCCGGGCGGTGCACACCATAAAGGGAAACTCGGGAATGTTCTCGCTCGAATACATAGAGCGCTTCAGCCACTTGCTCGAAAACCTCCTCGACAGGGTGCGCAAGGACCTCCTGGGGATCGACGGTGAGATGACGGGGCTCCTCCTCGAGTGCAGGGACTTCCTCGATGCGCTGCTGGACCACTGCGAGGAGCACCCCGAGGACGCGCCCGGAGAGGAAATGCACGTCCAGAATGAATCGCTCGCGCAGCGGCTCAACGCGTACTTGGGCCAGGAGCCGGTGACCGCGCAGGCCGGCGCGCCTGCGCATGCGCCCGCCGCGCGCACGAATGCGGGCGGTACCGCCGACGCATGCGTCGAAAACGACTGCTGGCACATCTCCATCCGTTTCGGGAAGGACGTGTTCAAGGACGGCCTCGACCCCTTTCCCTTCATGAGCTACCTGGGCGGGAAGGGCGAGATCGCATCGCTCGTGCCCGTGACCGAGGGCATCCCCGCCGGGGACGGGTTCGACCCGGAAATCTGCTACCTGGGATTCGAAATCGATTTCAGGGGCGACATCGACAAGAAGGGGATCGAGAGCGTGTTCGAGTTCGTGCGCGACGACTGCGTATTGAGGATACTCCCGCCGCACAGCGCGGTCTCCGAGTACGTGAAGCTCATACAGGAGCTGCCCGAGACACCCATGCTCATAGGCGAGATACTCAAGCAGGTGGGCACGCTCACGGACACCGAGCTCGCGCTCGCGCTCGATTCGCAGGAGCACGAAGAGGGCCGCGCGGACGGCGCGGGCGACAAGAAGCTCGTGGGCGACATCATGGTGGACCAGAAGATGGTACACCAGCCGGTACTCGACGCCGCGCTTGAAAAGCAGAACGCCGTCCGGAGGCGGGACGACAGGAACAGCCGCTTCATCCGGATAGACGCGGACAAGCTGGACAAGCTCATCAACCTCATAGGGGAGCTCGTCATAACGGGATCGAACGTCAAGCAGATCGCGAACTCGGAGACCAGGTCGGGGCTGGTCGAGGCGGTAAGTGTGATGTCCAGGCTCATAGAAGAGATACGCGACAGCACGATGAACGTCCGCATGGTCCAGATAGGCGAAACCTTCGCCAAGTACGAGCGCGTGGTGCGCGACCTGAGCCGCGACAACGGCAAGAAGGTGAACCTGGTAATCAACGGGGGCGACACCGAGCTCGACAAGACCCTCATCGACAAGATCTCCGATCCGCTCATGCACCTCGTCAGGAACGCGGTGGACCACGGGATCGGCAGGCCGGAGGACCGCGTGGCGAAGGGCAAGCCCGAGGCAGGGACCGTCACGCTGAACGCGTACCACGAGACCGGGAGCATCATCATCGAGGTGAACGACGACGGGAACGGGCTCAGCAGGGAGCGCATCTTCGACAAGGCCGTGGAGTCGGGCCTCCTCGCGGCCGATGCGCAGATCAGCGATTACGATCTCTTCCAGTACATATTCGAGCCGGGCTTCTCCACCGCGGAGAAGGTGACGAACATCTCCGGCCGCGGGGTGGGTATGGACGTTGTGCGCAGGAACATAGAGTCCCTGCGCGGGACCGTTGACCTCACGAGTACGGCCGGGCAGGGGACGTCCATAAGGCTCCATCTCCCGCTCACGCTCGCGATCATCGACGGCTTCATGGTCAAAATAGGAGAATCGCATTACGTACTGCCGCTGGACATGGTGACCGAGTGCACCGAGGTGCAGCGCGAGGAGATCAATTCGAAGGAGGGCGGGAATTACATCAACCTGCGCGGCGACGTGCTCCCGTTCCTCCGGCTCCGGAATTTCTTCAACGAGGACGGCGAGGAGCCCGAGCGGCCCAAGGTCGTCGTCGTAGAGTACTCCCACAAGAAGGCGGGCCTGGTGGTGGACAGCCTCATAGGCGAGCTCCAGACGGTCATCAAGCCGCTCGGGAAAATTTTCAGCAAGCTCCAGTGGATCAGCGGGTCCACGATCCTGGGAACCGGCGAGGTCGCCTACATCCTGGACGTGCCCAAGCTCATCCAGCACATGCAGGCGAACGAATACAGGGAGGCGCGGGCGTCCTAGGGCGCGCGCCGCGGCACGGAGGAGCGTATGGGAAACGGGAAAGGCGGATCGGAACTCCTGGAGTTTCTTGACAGGACGGCCGGAGAGCTCTGCGGTCTCAAGGAGGCGCTCGCAGAGGACTTCATGAAGATCTGAAACGTCGTCGTGTGCACCTCCGGCGAAATCGGGCAGCTCGCGAACCACGCGCGCCCCTACCTGGAATATTATTACCCGGAACCGGGCGCGCCCGCAGGGCCCTCGTTCGTGGAGGAGATCCTCGTTCCCGGCAGGGAGCAGATGACGGCGACCTTCGACACGGTAATCCGGCTCATGGAAGACAACGAGGAGATCAGCGCGCGGGCCCTGGGAGAGCTCGAAACCATGATATCCATGTACGTGGACATCAGATCGCTCATTTCCGGAGTCCGCGCGATGCACCCATCGGGCGGAAACCGGGAAAATCCCGAGGCGGAGGGCGGGGG
>CALMJO010000097.1 GCA_937864375.1 uncultured Spirochaetota bacterium | reverse complement strand
CGTATGCCGTCTTCTGCTTGAAAAAAAAAAGTCCATCGTGGGAGGAAAGCCGGTACTGGAGGAGGTACTCGTTGTCCGCCTCGAGGAACTCGTCCCTGGTGCCGGAGAACACCGCCCCTCCCCTGTACAGCATAATAAACCTGTTGGAAAAATCAACAAACCTTTCCGGATCGAACGTCACGATGATGGTCGCCCGGTGCTTCTGCGCGGCCCAGAACTTGAGATGGTTCATGAACGTTTGCGCGTTCAGGAGGCACTGCCCGGCCAGGGAGTGTTCCACGAGCATGAGCGCGGGATCGAGCGCGATGGCGCGCGCGTAGGCGGTGCGCAGGGTCTCCGCCGCGGAGAGCGCGACCGGCCTGTCGGTTCTGCAATGGGTGAGGTTCAGCTCCCGTATGAGGCTGTCCGCCTTCTCGTTTATCTCGGAAACCGTCAGCTTCGAATGGTAGCGCAGCGGAAGCTGAATGTTCTCTTCGACCGACATGTTGTTGATGAGCCCGTAGTTCTTCTGGAGATAGCCCAGCGCGGTGCGGTACTTGTGCGCCTCGAAATAATCGTAGCTCTCGATGGACCTTCCCTTGAAGAAGACCTCGCCCTCGAATTCGTCCTCCAGGCGCGCGATTATGGGGCAGAGGGAATTGACGCCCGAATCCTCGGGGCCAAAGATCACCACGTTCTCCCCCTCGGCCAGCGTGAGAGAGAAGGACGATCCCTCCAGGAGGCACTCGCTCCTGAGGCATACCGATTCGATCCGTAAAATTTCCCTTTCGTCCATTCCGCACACCGTCAGAAATAAAAGAGCACCGATATGAGCGCGTTAACGACAAACAGGATCAGGAGCGTCCGCACGACCGCGCGCGACACGAAAATCGGGATCTGGAAATCCGAGCGCGGCATGAAGCCGTAGTAGCAGCAGATCGTGGGAATGAGTATCCCGTAGATGAGGCTCTTCACCACCGTGATGAGCAGGTCCTTGAAGCTGAAGGCGTCGATGAGCGCCTGCACGAAGATGCCCGCCGGAATGAAAACCGTGGACAGCGAGATGATGTAGCCGCCCGCGAACGCCGTGAGGTCGAATATCACGATGAGCGAGAAGATCGCGAGTATGGTGGCGAGTATGCGCGGAAAGACGATGTAGAGCCTCGTGTCGATCCCCATGAGCTCCAGGGACAGGATCTCCTTGTTCTGCTTCTGGGTGGCGATCTCCGCGGCGATCGCCGACCCGGAGCGGCTCACCACGATCATGGCCGTCACGAACGGCCCCAGCTCGCGCGCGATGATGATGACGAGCAGGTTGCCTATGAATCCCTCGATCCCGAACTTGGGGAAATTCTTGGTGGCCTGTATGATGACCGTGCCGCCGAGCATGAGCGCGATGGAGATGATGATGGGAAGAGCGTCCACACCCGTGAAACGGGTCTGGTTCACCATGATCGTGTAGATGGAGCGGAACCTCAGGTAGCGGATGGACCGCAGTGAGAACACGATCGACCGCACGAACCTCGAGAAGTGCCGAACACCGTTGCGAATGGAAGCTGTTTTCCGGATGAGGTAGTTCATTGGCCCGCGCACGGTCCCTAAAATTAGGGTTGATTTTTAAATCCGCCCGTTCCTTATGGTTACATTAATTGAACACGCGCAGGCAAATTGCAACAAAAATCGACACAAGGGACCGGTTTTCTCCGCACGCACGCGGGGACTCCATGCACACGATGACCATCCGCGAGCGAAAAATCCTCTTCTTGCTGCTGAGTACGCTGGTGGTGCAGGCGTATATGGTCTTCTACTATGACCACGTGTCCTGGCTGGGGGAGCGCGTCGCGGTGTACGCGTCCCGGACGGCCGCCATGATCGGCATCAAGTCCGGGAAGCTCGAGCTCATGAACCCGTTCGAGCGCAGGAAATTCACGAAAGTCTACCAGGGGCTTCCGGAGGGCTTCATTCACGCGGGATCAATGCTTTTCTACCGCGCCTCCGCCGACACCAGGCTCCGCGATCTCGCCGAGACTGCGGTCCGCTACACGCATTGCTATCGCGCATCCGCGCTCGAGCGCGGCATCCGCGATCACAACCGGCTCACCGGCGACGTGATCCGGAAGGGGACGTCGGTGTATATACCCTACTCTCTGCCCGGAATCGTCGTGGACGCCCGGAATCCCGTGCGGCCTCCCGTCATCTTCACACGGGGCCTCTACTACACGGGAAACTCTGCCGGGAGCGCGCGCCTCATGACCGTGCTGGACAAGTACATCCCCCTGGGGATCAACGCCGTTGTCTTTGACGCCAAGGACATCACCGGCGTCCTCAACTACCGAAGCCGTACGCCCATAGCCAGTGAATTCAACACCCACGAGAGAAGGATGATCGACGACGTGGGCAGGCTCATCCGTTCTCTCAAGGAGCGGGGACTGTACACCATCGCACGCATCGCCGTGTTCCAGGACCACCTCCTTTACAAAAAGAACCCCGACTTCACCATAAAGTCCCGGAGCACCGGGCGCACCTGGAGCTCCCATCCCGAGTTGTGGCTCGACCCGACCAACAGGGACGTGCAGGACTATAACATCGAGCTCGCTATCGAGCTCGCCGACAAGGGCGTTGACGAGATCCAGTTCGACTACATCCGGTTTCCCACCGCGGGCGACATGGGTGATGCGCGCTATAGCTGGCAAACGGGGAAGATGTCCAACGAACAGGTCATCGCCGACTTCCTCGCACGGGCCTACCAGGAGATAACGAAACGCAACTGCAATGTTTCAATCGACATCTTTGGCGTGGTCGCCTGGGGGAAGGAGGTGGACATAAGGGCAACGGGGCAGCGCGTGGAGCTGCTCGCGAAACACTGTGACGCCATCTCACCCATGCTTTACCCCTCGCACTTCAACGACAATTTTGACGGACGCGACAAGCCCGCGGACCATCCCTATTATTTCATCAACGAGGGCTGCCGCAGGGTGAAGGATCGCGCGGGAGACTGCATAGTCCGTCCCTGGCTCCAGGCCTTTCCCTGGCACGTCTCCAACTTCAACGCGGAGTACATAATCGAACAGATCAAGGCCTCGAACGACGCGGGCGCTTACGGCTATCTGTTCTGGCATGCGGCGAACACGTACGAGACGGTACAGTCGGCACTCACTAAACACGCGCCCTCGCTCAAAAAGGAAAACCTGAAACGGGAGATGACCAGTGCTCGTCAAGAATAGCGATTTTTACAGGGAATACGTCCGCGTCTGGGACGAGGGTGCCGTGATCGACGCGCCCTTCATCACCCTTGGGGTCGAAGCCATCCTTAAAGACTTCTATGGCGATCTCCTCGACGCGCCGCCGCCCTTCCCGGTCGAGGCGGGAGAACGGGTCCTGGACCTTGGCTGCGGCTGGGGACGCGTACTTAAACCGGTCATGGACCGGGGCGCGCGCGCCATGGGCCTCGACATTTCCATGAAGATGGCCGCTCTCGCAAAGAACCATCTGGTCAAGAGCGGGCACAAGGCCCAGGTTATCAACGGCGACGGCACCCGCACGCCCTTCAAGGACGGGAGCTTCGACAAGATCTATTCGCTCCTGGTGCTGCAGCACCTTTCCAAGGAGAACGGGAAGGAAGTCTTCAAGGAGGTCCATCGCCTGCTCCGGGACGGCGGCACCGCCTACATCCGCGTGCCGGGAAGGTTCGCGCCGGAGAACCTCCTGTTCGCGTTTCTGCAGTTCGTGAGCATCCACGTCTTTCGGTTAAAGGATCCCATCCGCATGCGCTTCTACCGCCTTGGGGAGATCAGCCGCATATGCCGCGGGCTTTTCCGCGAAACGGCGATCACCGCCCACGAGTTCCGTCCGCCCTGGAATTTCCACACGCGCTGGACCTGGCATTATATCATCGTGCCGCGCCGGTTTCACGCGCGGCTTCGCAGGATCTCCGACTGGTTCGAGCGCAAGGCGAACGGCCGCGTGCCATTCCTCCGGCATTTCGGGGTGGTGCTGATGGTGAAGGTGATAAAGTAGTCACACGTCCAGGACGACGGTTGCGCGCCACTGTGCTCCCTCGCGCTCCACGGACAGCCGGTGCATCGTGACCGCCTTCACGTCGGTCATGAACGCATGGCTCCCGCGCCGCATCATCTCCCCGCGCGCCGCGCAGCTGAGCGACAGCCCTTTCCCCCGCTCGCTTATTTCCACCGTGTCCGGAACGAGCAGGAGGCCCTCCGCGTCCTTGAGGTAGAGGAATTCCTGGAGAAAATTCACGAGCAGTATGTCGACCGAGCCCGCCTCGACGGTGAAGCGGTGCGGCCGGGTCCTGCCCACGGCGTCCGGATCCTGCAGCATGACCGACCGCAGCGCCTGCGCCGCGGCGATGAAAAGCTCCTCGCGGGAAGAGCCGGTGGCGAGGAACGCGATGTCGGCGCTCGTGATGTCCTCGAGTATTCGGAACCCCATGCCGTCCTCAGCCCTTGATGTTGCCCAGGGGCGAGAGACGCGCGACGGGCATCGCCAGGCCCGCCCGATGGGCGGCGTTCACCACCTGGTCCACGTCCTTGTAGGCGGCCCCCGCCTCCTCGGCGAGCCCCGGGTAGGACGAAGTCTGGACGTATATTCCCCGCGCCTCCATGGCGCTCCGGAGCTCCCCGCCGCGGAAGCGCTTGCGCGCCTGGGTGCGCGAGAGCACGCGCCCGCTCCCGTGAACCGTCGTGTAGAAGGCCTCGCGCGCCCCCGGGAGCCCCGCGCACACGTACGAACCCGACTCCATGCTCCCGCCTATTATGACCGGCTGCCCTAGTTTCGCATAACGCGAAGGGATGTCCCTCATGCCGGGCGCATACGCGCGCGTGGCCCCCTTGCGGTGCACCAGGAGGGTCCTCTCGCGCCCGCCGGCGGAAAGCTTTTCGAGCTTCGCGGTGTTGTGGCACACGTCGTACACCAGGCGCATCCCCAGCTTTTCCCAGCTGCTCCCGAAGACGCGCGAGAAGACCTCGCGCACGCCGTGCATGATGAGCTGCCTGTTGAGAAAGGCGATGTTGATAGCGCAGTTCATCGCCCCGAAATACGCCTGCCCCTCGGGCGACTGGAACGGTGCGCACGCGAGCTCGCGGTCGGGCATCGAGAGGCCGTAGCGCGGCCCCATCACGGAAAGAAATTTCTGGAGGTAGTCCGTCGCGACCTGGTGGCCAAAGGCGCGGCTGCCCGAGTGGATCATCACGTATACTTTCCCGGCCTCGATGCCGTACCCGGCCGCGGTCTTCGCGTCGTAGATGTCCCCGGGGAGCGCCGCCTGTATCTCGAGGAAATGGTTTCCCGAGCCCAGGCTTCCCACCTGGTTCTTCCCGCGCTCGCGCGCCCTGTTCGAGACCGCGTCGGGGTCGGCGCCGCCCATGCGGCCGTTTTCCTCGCAGTATTCAAGGTCCTCGCGCGTTCCCATGCCGTTCTCCACGGCCCAGTGCGCGCCCTTGATCATCGCCTCGTCGAGCCGCGCGCCCTTAAACACGTGGGCCCCGCCCTCGCCCACGCCGGAGGGAACATGTGCGTAGAGCATATCGACGATCTCCCTTATGCGCGGGCGCACCTCCTCCACGGTGAGCGCGGTGGCCACCAGGCGGATGCCGCAGTTGATGTCGAACCCTATGCCCCCCGGCGAGATCACACCCTCCTTAGGGTCGATCGCCGCCACGCCCCCTATGGGGAAGCCGTAGCCCGAATGCCCGTCGGGCATGCAGAGCGCCGCGTCCATGATTCCCGGGAGCATCGCGACGTTCGCGACCTGGTCGAACACCGCGGCGTCCATTCCCGCGATCAGCGCCTCGTCCGCATAGATGCGCGCGGGCACGCGCATGCCGCTCTTCGCGCCCCTGGGAATTTCGTAGAGGTAATCGTTGATCTTCGTGAGCGATGCGGTATTCATTGCCTACTGCCGGATGCCAAGGTCATGTCCGCACGCGGTGCACGTCCCGCCCCTGAGTGCGGTTATGCGCACGCGGTAGCCCCGGCGCTCTATCACCGTCGCGCCGCACGACGGGCATTTCGTGTCCTCGAAATTCCCCGCCCGGGAGATGTTTCCGCAGTACACGAAGGAAAGCTTCTTCGCCGCCTCCGCGCACACCCGGTAAATGAAATCGACGTCCGTCGCGGGCGCGTCGTACTTGTAGCTGGGATGGTAGCGCGAGATGTGCCACGGGATCTTCGGGTCGAGCGCGGCGATCCAGTCGATCATTTCGCGCATCTCGTCCATGCTGTCGTTCATTCCCGTCACGACGAGCGTCGTGAGCTCCACGTGGCAGCGCCCGTGCGCCGCCCGGATGGTCTCGAGCACGGGGGCCAGGGTTCCCTTCTGCACCTTTCGGTAGGTATCCTCGCGGAAGGCCTTGAGATCAATGTTCATCGCGTCCGCGTACTCGAGGATCTCGTCCAGCGGCGCCGGGTTGATGTAGCCGTTCGTCACGTACACGTTTTTGAGCCCCTTTTCGCGCGCGAGGCGCGCGCAGTCCTGCACGTACTCGAACCAGATGAAGGGCTCCGAATAGGTAAAGGCGATTCCCACGGAACCGTTGTCCAAAGCGGCCTTCACGATGTCGGCCGGCGCGTAATACGATGAGCGCGCCCCCGCATCCTGGGAGATGTGCCAGTTCTGGCAGTACGCGCACCTGAAGTTGCAGCCCTTGGTCCCGATTGAGAGGATGGAACTGCCGGGGTAGAAATGGTAGAGCGGCTTTTTCTCGATCGGGTCCATCGCCATTCCCGTGACCTCGCCGTAGATGGCGGTGTAAAGCGCCCCCTTCTCGTTCTTCCTCACACCGCACGTCCCCACGCGGCCGTCCGCGATCGTGCAGAGATGCGGACAGAGCGTGCAATGCACGCGCCCGTCGTCCCTCGCGTCGAAATGTTTTGCCTTCACCATCGAGCGCATGATCCCCACTCTATCCATAAATAAGCAATGTGCCCTGCGGGCCGATTATCCATGAAGGTACGCACACACCCGGCAATCGGGGCCCGTGCAGGAGAAATCCCGTATGGAATATACTCCCGATTTGCATACACGTCGAGCCGGGAGTCCGACGCGTCCCGCAGAATAATCGTCTCCCATAAAAAAGCATTCCTGGTACAATCGCCGCTCTGTCCGGGTTTTCACAACGATACCATTGCACACAAAAGCCTGCTCACCCCGCTCACAACAGTGAGGCTACCCCGGGCACAACAACCGGGTCATCCCGATCGGAGTCGAAGGATGTGTTACACAATCGATTCTCTTGTAAATAAAGGTCGGTGCGCTGGATTGCCGCGTAATCGCTGCAATTCCCGGGCGCTGAATCGGCGAAGGGGTTCAAGCATGCGGGTTGGCATGATGCATGGTTCGACGGACCCCGGACCACCCCGCCGAACCGCTCGCTCTATTAATCACGTTTCTATTCGCTGCAGGCAAACCCGGTGCACTACCCGGACCCGGGAAAGAGCCTATGCCGTCTCCTGCTTGGCCTCGGCCTCACGATGGATGCCCTTGTGCGCCGGCTTGATCATCTCGCACTTACCCTCGAAGGTTACGCCGTCGGCGATCTTGAGTTTCGCCGTGCGGATGTTGCCGTAAAGCTTCCCGGTAGGCTGTATCTCGAGGCGCTCGCCGGCCTCTATATTCCCATGCACCGTCCCGCTTATGATGACGGTGCGCGCCTTGATGTTCGCCTTCACCACGGCCCCGTCGCCGATCACCAGGAACCCGTCGGAGGTGATCTCGCCCTCGACGTAACCGTTCACCTGGAGCGATTTCTTGAACGTGAGGTCCCCGTAGAATTCCATGTCCTTCCCGAACACGGTCGCGATCATCCCGATCTCGAACACGGGGTTCTTGTTTACCTGTATGATTTTCTTTGACATGCCCTTACCGCTCATTTCGTGGTCATGGTGAATACGCCGTCCCAGTCTTCGCCGGGCGGGTTCATCTTGTATTCCTGCGCCCTCTGGAGGTATAGCTCCGACGGCCCGTCTTTTGGATCAATCTGGACCGCCCGCTCAAAGGCCTTGATTGCCTCGTCCCACTTCCTCTGCTTGTAGGCGGTGAGACCAAGATTGTAATAATGGAGCAGTTCCTCTTTTTCCTTCGTGATCATACGCCCTCCATGGAAAGGGAATGCATCATGGTACGCGATTAATAATTTCTTTCAACCAAAAATTTGGCGAGATCCAAAATAATCCGCTTGTACGGGGAGTCCGGTATGCCCTCGATGTACCCGTTGAAAGCCGCGGTGTACTGTTCGGCGGTCACGCGGCAGTACTTGAGCCCTCCCGCGGCGCGGATTCTTTCCTGCACGTACGGCCAGTCGGCTGCCCTGGGGCTTCGCGCGAATTCCGAAATCCTGGTTCTCTCGGCCGCGTCGCACACCTCCAGCAGGTGCAGGAGCGGCAGCGTTATTTTTCCCTCCATGAAGTCGTTCCCGCTGTCCTTCCCGGTCTGGGCGGCGCTGCCCGCGGCGTCGAGCGCGTCGTCCACGATCTGGAAGGCGAACCCCAGGTTTAGCCCCGCATTGTACAGGTCCATGGATTCGGCGTCGCTCATCCCGCCCCGCACCGCTCCCAGCTTCATGCACGCGGCCAGGAACCGCGCCGTCTTGAGCTCGATAATGTTCAGGTAATGCTGCTTGGTAATCCGGTCGATGGACGAATACTCAAGCTGGTAGAGCTCGCCCTTCACCATGTCGCTGGTCGCGGAGACCAGTATGGGAAATACGTCCCTGCTCCGGTCACCCACGGCAATGCCCAGGGCCTTCGTGTACATGTAGTCCCCGGTCAGCACCGCGACGCGGCTCCCCCATTTCGCGGAGACGGTGGGCACCCCCCTGCGCATGCTCGACTGGTCTATGATGTCGTCATGGATGAGGCTCGCGCAATGCACGATTTCGGCCGCGGCCGCGAGCTCGAGCACGGAGTTGCCTGGTTCCTGTTTGAGCCCGCTGGAAAGGATGATAAGGGATGCGCGGATTTTTTTGCCGCCGCGCGCGAAGAGGTGGAAGGCGCTCTCGTCCAGAATGGGTATGCCCGTTGAAAGCTGGCGGCGGATTTCCTCGTCCACTTTCTTCAGATAGCCGTCTATGGGCCCGACGATCTCGCCAAGCTCTAATCTCAGGTCGCGGTGCATGATGTGTATGGGAAATTTCCGGTCATTGGGATATGAGCGCTCTTCCCCCCGCGCGTCCCGGGACGGAGCCCGGCGATGCGTCCTCCGGGCGCCGGCCTGCGGCAACGGGATCAATCAAAGGCGTTGATGCACTCACGCTGAGATTCGAATATCTCGAAAACCTTGTCAAGCATTGTTGTCTGAAAAAGCTTGAGCAGATTGTCGTTCACGATGACGAGCTTCACGTCGCCGTCCTTGTCCTTGATCTTGCGCTTTATGGCCACGAGCACCCCGAGGGCGGAACTGCAGATATGCTTCACGTTTATCATGTCGACGCATATGTTAAAGCGACTGCCGCTGATGCAGCTCTGGAGATGGCCCTCAAGCTCCTCGGATGCCTCCTGGTCTATCCGTCCATCAAGAACGATCACTTCCACGGCTTCGTTAGAGAATCTCTTCATGGGTCAAGCTCCATCACGGTAAGAATTCTTGAACAGGCAGTCATGCGTGAATCACCATATCCGGTTTCGCTTGCAATTATATAATCAAAAGTAAAGGTTTTCAAGCTTTTTTATCCCCGCACGGGCTATTGTGAGGGAATAAACGCCGGCGGCCCCCGCGTTTTTAAGCGTCCGGGCGCATTCGTTGATCGTGGCCCCGGTGGTCAGGATGTCGTCTATGATGAGTATGCGCGCTCCACTTACAAGCTTCCGGTCCACCGCCGCGTACCGGTCCAGGACATTGATGAACCGATCCGTCCTGCGCATCTCCCTTTGCCTGGGGGCTCCCCTTCTCTCCATGAGAAGCCTCCGGTACCGGGTGCCGAGCGTCCCCGCCACCGTTCGCGCGACGAGCTCGGACTGGTTGAACCCGCGCTTCCACCTCTTCCCGGGGCTCATGGGAACGGCGGTGACCAGGTCGAACTCCAGTCCCGCTTCCGCCAGCCCCCTGCACGCGAGGGCGCCCAGGGGGCGGCACAGTCTGGCACGCGAATCGAACTTCAAGCTTTTGAGAATTGCCTCGAGGGCGCCCCTGTATTCGCCCGCACAGATATTCCTGTCCGGGTAAAAGGCGCGGTCGCCGCACACCATGCATTTTTCGTCAAGGAGCATCCCGCCGCAGCGCGGACATCCGCGGGAAGGCGGTTTGATCGACGAGAGGCACGCAGCGCAGGCGTCGTGGTCGCCCAGGGACACGGGGGAGCCGCACACGACGCATCGAGAGGGGAAGATGTATGACAGGAGCTCATACATCCACGAAACCGGCCGTGCGCGTCCCACGATCAGGACCTGTACCGCGTCGGATCGGGCACGCCCGCGTCCATGAAACCCTGGCGTCGGATGAGGCAGCTGTCGCATGCGCCGCACGCGCGTCCATCCGGATCGGGATCGTAACAGCTGTGGGTAAGCGCATAATCCACGCCCAGGCTTGTCCCCAGCCTTATGATCTCCGACTTTTTCATCGCCATGAGAGGTGCGTGGATGGCAAAGGGACGCCCCTGAACGGCCGCGCGCGTTCCCGTGTTCGCCATCTCCTGGAAGCGCGCGATGAACTCGGGCCTGCAGTCGGGATAACCGCTGTAATCGAGGGCGTTCACGCCAATGTAGATATCCCGGATAGCGCGCGATTCCGCGAAGGCGAGCGCGTAGGAAAGAAAAAGAATATTGCGCGCGGGGACGTAGGTCGCGGGGATGTCGTCCTCGCCGCCCGCGTTCCTGTTCTTGGGCACGTCGAGCATGCCAGCACCGGTCAGGGCCGTTCCGGCGAAGATGCGGGAGGGGATTTCAATTACAGCGTGCTCGCTGATGCCTAAGGCATTCACAAGGCGGCGGGCCGATTCGATTTCGGTCGCGTGACGCTGGCCGTAGCTGAACGTAAGCGCGGCGGTCTGCGCGCATTCACGCGCCGCGACCGCCGCCACGGTCGCCGAATCGACGCCTCCGCTGAGAAGGACGAGTCCCGAGGAATACTTCACCGTCCCGAACTGCTACTTCTTCTTTTTGGACGATGCGGCCGCGGGCGTCATGGGGAAATAGTCGTAGGGCTTCACGCCGTACACCTTTTCAAAGTCCTTTCCGAACGGGCACATCACGCAGCTCGCGCGGTACATCGCCTCGAGCGCCATGGTGGCCTCCTCGTACAGCACATCGGTCTTGTCTATAGCCGTGGACCTTAGCTTTAAAAAAGCGCACTTTTTGCACTTTTCGGAATTTGCCTTCACCTTGTCAGTTACCAGCGCCATAGAGATCCTCCATTGTTGTTTTGTGTGCCTATAGTATACTCCGAACGAACGGATAAATCCAGAACTATTTTTCCCTCTCCCGCGGGTTGCCGCGCATAACGCTCACAACCTCTGGAACAGTATGAAATTTATGAGGCGTGCCAGGAAATAAGCCCCCGAAAACAGGAAAAACGGTATGGTAAACAGGAAAATGTACACCTCCCCCTTCGAAACGACGGTGGAGTGGAGCACCTTTTTCCCGAAAAAGTTATAATGATAGTTCTCGGGATCGCGCGATCTCCTGAAGATGTTGCGCAGGATATTGATTTTGACCAGCAGCATGGTCATCATCATCAGGCCCGACATCACCCACATGAGCATCGCCAGGTTCAGGTCGCGCAGGTAGTCCGGCCTGAACAGCGACAGCATGGTGAGCGCCCCCGCGAGGATAATGTTGCTTATCGCGGTGTTTACGAATCTCCTGAGGTACTTCCCGTCCTTCTTCAATACGTATTGAATCAGGAAATAGATATGGCTGGTGAACGATATCTGCAGGAAGAGCAGGCCTATTACAATTATCATATCCGGTTGCAGGCGGCTTGTATTGAATTAAGACAAACAAACCCCCTTATAG